>JAJFJX010000386.1 GCA_021773655.1 Panacagrimonas sp. | reverse complement strand
TTCATCAAGCGGCCCACCGAGACTTCGCTCAACGCCACATCGAACTCACGGCGTATCAATTCCCGGATCATCGACAGCGTCCACAGCGCAAACTCGAACCGGCATTGCAGTGGCGACTTGTTCTGAATGATGCGCAGCAGCTTGGCCACTCGCTTGGCGTCCAGCTTGGGCGGCGCCCCGGCAATGGGCCTGGCTTTCAACGCATCGGCACCGCCGTAGTGATACGCCAGAAGCCAACGATAAATCTGTCGCCGATTGACGCCGATCCCGCGGGCGACCGCTTCGGGACTCTCGCCGGCCTCCACTCGGGTAACCGCCGATACACGAAGCTGCTCAAGCGCCTCGTGCGAAAACTTGCGCAGGTCGATGGTCTTCTTGCATTCCATGCCTCCCATTGTCACCGATGAGGCTTTACCTCAGATGGTCCTGGAATCTCGCTGCGGCGTGAGCAATATCCGGTGGAGTGGATGCTCGTGAGCGAACTGATTGACGACGCGCTGCGCGAAATCCAAGCGCGCCAGCGTCGGAATGAAGGTTCCCGATGGAACTGTCTCAGGACCAGTGAAACCCTGCGCGGGTCGTGGTCGCGACGGAGTCTCGCCCCGTCATCGCCGGGCGGTGCCGAACGATCGCTGAAGGGAGGGCCGACGTTCTGTCGTGGAACCTTCACCTGCGCTATGTGCGCTGTAAGACCGACGTCGTCGGGTCCGTCAGCTACACCAAGGTTCCAGACACGCACGCAAGGGGACGGGACTCAGGTCTTTCTGCCGACGTCCTCGTCACGGCCCTAAAACTTGGTCGCACCAGGAACCCTTCGATGGATGCTCCCGTTCACCTTCGGCAGTCACAGTCCCCGGCTCGGGGACCCGGCGCGAGTCCCGACCTCCTGCGCAAGCTGGACGCCTGGTGGCGGGCGGCCAATTACCTGTCGGTTGGACAGATCTACCTGCTCGACAATCCGCTGCTGCGGCAGCCGCTGACGCTGGCTCACATCAAGCCGCGACTGGTGGGCCACTGGGGCACGACGCCGGGCCTGAACTTCATCACGGTCCATCTCAACCGGCTGATCCGTGAGCGTGGCCTCAATGTCATCAACATCACCGGCCCCGGGCACGGCGGGCCGGGGCTGGTGGCCACGGCCTGGCTGGAAGGCACCTACAGCGAGGTCTATCCGGACGTGCCGCAGAACGCCAAGGGCATGCAGCAGCTGTTCAAGCAGTTCTCGTTTCCCGGCGGCATTCCGAGCCATGTCGCGGCCGAAGTGCCGGGCTCGATCCATGAGGGCGGTGAGCTCGGCTATGCGCTCTCGCATGCGTTCGGTGCCGCGTTCGACAACCCGGACCTGATCGTGGCCTGCGTCGTTGGCGACGGCGAGGCGGAGACCGGTCCGCTGGCCACGAGCTGGCACTCGAACAAGTTTCTCAACCCGGTGCACGACGGCGCTGTGCTGCCGATTCTGCATCTCAACGGCTACAAGATCGCTGGCCCCACCTTCCTCGCGCGCATTCCGCACGAGGAACTCGAAGCGCTGTTCCGCGGCTACGGCTACACGCCACTGTTCGTGGAGGGTTCCGATCCGGCGCTGATGCATCCGCAGATGGCCGCCGCGCTCGACACGGCAGCCATCGAGATCCGCCGCATCCAGTCCGAGGCGCGCACGCACGGATTCAGCCAGCGACCGAGCTGGCCGATGATCATCCTGCGCTCGCCGAAGGGCTGGACCGGGCCTGTCGAGGTGGATGGTCATCGCACCGAGGGCAGCTGGCGTTCGCATCAGGTGCCGATGGGCGACATGAGTCATCCCGGGCACGTGGCACTTCTGGAAGCCTGGCTGCGCAGCTATCGCCCGCAGGAGCTGTTCGACGCGGCCGGCAAGCTGGTGGCCGAGCTGGCCGAACTGGCCCCGCGCGGCGAGCGCCGCATGAGCGCCAACCCACATGCCAATGGCGGGGGCCTGCTGCGCGACCTGGATCTGCCGGACTTCCGCCGCTATGCCGTCGCGGTGACGCAGCCCGGCGTGGTGGATGGCGAGGCCACGCGCGCGCAGGGCGAACTCATCCGCGACGTGATCCGGAAGAACCCGGACAACTTTCGCGTATTCAGCCCGGACGAGACCGCGTCCAACCGCTGGAGTGCGGTATTCGAGGTGACCAGCCGCTGCTCGACGGCAGAGATCCTGCCCGGCGATGACCACGTCGCGCCCGATGGCCGCGTGATGGAGGTGCTCAGCGAGCACCAGTGCGAAGGCTGGCTCGAAGGCTATCTGCTCACTGGCCGCCACGGCTTCTTCTCCTGCTACGAGGCCTTCATCCACATCGTGGACTCGATGTTCAACCAGCACGCCAAGTGGCTGAAGGTGGCGAGCGAGATTGCCTGGCGAAGGCCGATTTCCTCGCTCAACATCCTGCTGTCCTCGCACGTCTGGCGGCAGGATCACAACGGCTTCAGTCACCAGGACCCGGGCTTCATCGACCACGTCGCCAACAAGAAATCCGGCGTCGTGCGCATCTACCTGCCGCCGGACGCCAACACGCTGCTGTCGGTCACCGATCACTGCCTGCGCAGCCGCAATTACGTCAACGTGATCGTCGCCGGCAAGCAGCCGGCGCCGCAGTGGCTGGACATGGAGGCGGCCATCGCGCACTGCACCGCCGGCATCGGCCGCTGGGCATGGGCGGGCAACGAGTCCGACGACGCCGATCCTGACGTGATCATGGCCTGTTGCGGCGACGTGCCGACGCTGGAGACGCTGGCGGCTGTCACCCAGCTGCGTGACGAGGTGCCGGACCTGCGCGTGCGCGTGGTCAACGTCGTCGATCTGATGGTGCTGCAACCGCGGGCCGAGCATCCGCATGGCCTGAGCGATGAAGCGTTCGATGCGCTGTTCAGCGTCGACCGGCCGGTGATCTTTGCGTTCCACGGCTACCCCGCGCTGATCCACAAGCTGGTCTACAAGCGGCGCAACCACTTCAACATTCATGTGCGCGGCTATCGCGAGGAGGGCACCACTACCACGCCGTTCGACATGGTGGTGCTCAACCATCTCGATCGCTACCAGCTCGCACTCGACGTGATCCAACGCGTGCCGCGCCTGCGCAATCAGATCGACCTGGCGACCGCGCGTTATGCCGAGCGCATCGCGCACCACGGTCGCCACATCCGCGAGTACGGCGAGGATCTGCCGGAAATCCGTGACTGGCGCTGGACCTCCTGATCGCTTTCTCGGAGCAACCTGCAAATGCCCAAGCCACACCGCATCCTGATCGCAACCGACGGATCCCCCAGCGCGCAGGCGGCGCTGCAGACTGCGGTGCGCGTGCCCTGGCCTGCGTCCGCGCGAGCCCGCGCGCTGGTCGCTCGGACCAGCTGGCTCCCGGCAGACGCCGACTGGCTGACCGATCCCGCAGAAGCCCGCGCGGCACTGGAGAAAACCTTCGAGCCCGTGGTCGACGCCGCACGCCGCACGCTCGCAACGCGATGGCCGAACTCGAACATCCTGATCGTCGATGCCGCGCCGCGCGATGCGATTCCTGGTGAAGCAGCGCGGTTCAAGGCCAGCCTGATCGTGCTCGGCTGGCGCGGCCACGGCGCCTTCCGTCGCCTGCTGGCCGACAGCGTCTCGCGCAGCGTCGCGGCCAAAGCGGAGTGCGCCGTGCTGGTGGTACGCGTCGCGCCGAAGGCCGTGCGGCGCATCGTGCTCGCGTTCGACGGCTGCCCGTTCGCGGAGCGGGCGCTCGACTTCCTGGCTTCGCTCGAACCCCGACGCGGCAGTCGCGTGGTGCTGGTCAATGTGGTCGAGCCGGCGCACATGCCGCACTCGCTCGCGCGCTTTCCGTCTTCAATCCGCGCACCCCTTCGCCGCCAGTACACAGAACTCAAGCACCGACGCCAGGCGATGGCGCAGACCCTGCTCGATGCGGCCGCCGCACGATTGAAAAGCGCAGGATGGTCCGTTCAGACCGAAGTGCGAATCGGTGATCCGCTCACGAATCTGCTCGACGCGGTCAAGCAGCACCATGCCGATCTGCTGGTCCTGGGCGCGCGTGCGAGCGCGGGCCTGGAGCACGCGCTGCTCGGCAGCGTTGCGGCCGGCGCGCTGGACCGGTCACCGGTTGCCGTCCTGCTCGCGCGCTAGCCCGTGTCGGCCTCGATCATCCTGACCCTCAACAGCGGCTCGTCTTCGCTCAAGTGCGGCGTGCATCGCGTCCACGCTTCGCGCTGCGAGACGATGTTTGCCGACACCGTCGCAGCGGACGACGGCCAGCGCACGTTCGACGCCATCGCGAGACGTATCAGGGAATCCAGCCTGCCGGCACTGGACGCCATCGGCCATCGGATCGTGCATGGCGGAACGAGCTTGCGTCAGCCCTGCCGCATCGACGACGCGGTGCTGCGCCAACTCGAGAATGCCACCGCCTTCGCGCCGCTGCACCTGCCGTCTGCGCTGACCTTGATCCGGATGTCGCGCGCGCGCTTTCCCCGCGTGCCGCAGGTCGCGTGCTTCGATACCGGCTTCCACGCCGATCTGCCGGACCTTGCACGCGTGCTCCCGATCGCGCGTGAACTGCGGCGGGACGAACTGCAACGTTACGGGTTCCACGGCCTGTCCTGCGAATCCATCACGCAGCAATTCGGCACGAATCTTCCGCAGCGGCTGATCATTGCCCACCTCGGCAACGGGGCCAGCATCACGGCCGTCCGGAACGGCCGCTCCATCGACACCAGCATGGGGCTGACGCCCACCGGCGGCATCGTCATGGGCACGCGCAGCGGCGATCTGGATCCGGGCGTAATGCTCTACCTGATGCGGGTCGCGAAGGTCGACGCGGTCGCGCTTGAAGCGCAGCTCAATCATCGCTCGGGCCTGCTCGGCGTCTCCGGCGTCAGCGGCGATCTGCGGCAACTGCACGAGGCCGCCGTCACGAACGTTGACGCGCAGCTCGCGATCCGCATGTTCTGCCAGTCGGCGTGCAAGCAGATTGCCGCCATGATCTCGGTGCTGGACGGTGTCGATCTGTTGGTCTTCACCGGCGGCATCGGCGAAAACGATGGCGCCGTGCGTGCCGAGATCTGTCGCGGCTTGTCGTGGATCGGCATCCGCCTGGACCCGGCTCTGAACCAGCCCGCAGGCAGTCCGTCGAACCGAACGACCGTCGGACCGATTCACGATCCGGCATCGCGCTGCGCGGTGCGCGTGCTGGCCTCGCAGGAAGACACGCAGATCGCGCG
Organism: Panacagrimonas sp.; assembly: GCA_021773655.1. GTDB lineage: Bacteria > Pseudomonadota > Gammaproteobacteria > Nevskiales > Nevskiaceae > Panacagrimonas. The sequence continues at coordinate 617 of JAJFJX010000386.1, read as the reverse complement.
CCACACCTTCAACCTGCTCAAGACTGCGGACGCGGATCCTTCATGACCGCGTGGCATGCGCAGTCGGTCGACGATGCGGCGAGCCAGCTCCAATCCGATCTCGCGCGTGGACGGGGGTCAACGGAAGCCTCAAAGCGCCTGGCACTGCACGGCCCCAACACCCTTGCAGAGGCAAGACAGCGCTCGATGCTGGCCTTGGTTGCGCATCAGTTCAGGAGCCTCATCGTGGCGCTGCTGGTTGCCGCGGCGCTGGTGGCGCTCGCGCTGGGCGAGTGCATCGAAGCCGGCGCGATCTTCGTCGTGATCCTGCTCAATGCAGTGATCGGTCTTTACACCGAGTGGAAATCCGCGAGCGCGCTGGCCGGCCTACGCAAGCAATCGGTCGCTGTCGCGCGCGAGCTGCGCGAAGGCGCGCAGAGCAAGATCCCGGCGGCACATCTGGTCCCCGGCGACGTGGTGCTGCTGGATGCGGGTGATCGCGCGCCAGCCGATGGTCGCGTCATCGATCACGCGCGGCTGCACGCGGACGAAGCCGCGCTGACCGGCGAATCCCTTCCGGCAGCCAAGTCTGCCGATGCCGTGGCCGATTTCGCGGCCGCGCTCGGCGACCGCATCAG
>JAJFJX010000385.1 GCA_021773655.1 Panacagrimonas sp. | reverse complement strand
GAATTCCTGCTGGGTTACGTACTGTGCTTCCTGGTCGGCGCCACACTGGCGAGCGTGGTGGATCCGGTCCACGCCGAGCCCGGCGCCTTCGATCTGGCGAGTCACTGGCTGGCCTTGTACGCCTACACCAACCAGATCTTCTGCGACTTCGCCGGCTACAGCCTGATGGCGCTGGGGCTGGGACGCCTGTTCGGCCTGCGGTTGATCGAGAACTTCAGATTTCCGTTTCTGGCGCGCAACATCAGCGATTTCTGGAAGCGCTGGCACGTTTCCCTGACCACCTTCCTGTTCGACTACATCTACACGCCGCTGGTCACGGGTTCAGGCTGGATGCGCGGACGGCTCGGCCCCGGCCTGTTCGTCGTGCTGCTGCTCAGCGGGCTCTGGCATGGCGCGACGTGGATGTTCGTCCTCTGGGGCGGCCTGCACGGGCTGGTGCTGATGCTGGCCCATCGCTGGGACGAGTTCTACCGCAGCCTGTGCCGGAGCGACCGTGCCTGGGTGGCACGACGCAAGTCACCGACCTACATGGCCGCAGCATGGGTATTGACGCAGGGCTGGTTCATGCTGTCCCTGATCCCGTTCCGCGCCCCCGATCTCGACGCCGCCGCCCGTTTCGTCTCCGGACTGATTGGCAATGCCGGACCGCAGTCACTGGCCTTCGGTGGAATCGCCGAACAGTTGAATCTGGCGGTCTGCCTGCTGCTGGTGCCGGTGTATCACCTCTCGGCCACGACTGCTGCACGTGACTGGGTCCAGCGCCTGGTCCGAATGCCAGCAGCCCTGCGGGGCGCTGCATATGGCACAGCAGTAACCTACCTGTTCATCATGCAACCGCTGGCCGATGGCACGTTCGTCTATGCAAACTTCTGACCCGCAACCAGCGCAGGCCGCGCCATGAGCCCGATTCGCGCATCGGTCATCGAATGGCTGGATGACACCTACCACTTTGGCGAGGCCGAGGCATTGATCGTCGATGACGACCGCTCGCTGCTGGACCACGGCGTGCTGGACAGCCTGGGCTACGTCAACCTGACGCTGTTCCTGGAAAAGCGGTACACCTTGAAGATCGACCGGCGCAGCCTGACCCGGGACAACTTCGACACCATCAACAAGATCGTCAACTACATCCAGTCCCATCCCCAGTACCGGGTCGCCTGAATGCAGCGCGACCACGTCACCTACGAACCGTCTCCCGAACAGGTCAGGGCCTGCCGCATGGCGGACTTCGCCGCCTACTGCGCCGGTCGCACCCACAGGCCCCTGCAGGGCTGGGCGGCACTGTATGGCTGGTCCACCGAGTCCGCGGCGGAGTTCTGGCGCCTGCTGCTGGACTATCTGGCGCCACTACATCATGGCGATGCGGCGCGGGTGATCACCGATAGCCGGGTCGAATACGCCCGGTTCTTCCCGGACCTGTATCTGAATTACGCAGAGAACCTGCTGCGAACCCCGGACGGCGAGCCGGTCGACAAGATCGTGCTGAGCGCCATCGAAGAGGGCGGCGGCAGCCAGCACTACACGCGCTCGGATCTGCGCCGGGCCTCGCTAGGCCTCGCCTGCGGCCTGCGGGATCTCGGCATCGGGATCGGCAGCCGAATCTGTGCGCTGGCGCGCAATGATGCCAATGCCATCATTGCCTGCCTGGGCAGCACCAGCCTGGGCGCGAGCTGGTCCTCGGTATCTCCCGACCTTGGTCCGGACAGCATCCTGTCACGCTTCCAAGCGCTGGAGCCCGAACTGCTTTTTGCGAACACGCATCTGCGCCTGCAAGGGCAGAAGCGGCCGGCCGGCGCGCGGGTGCGCCAGTTGCTGGAGCAGATTCCGAGCATCGGGACGCTGGTGCTGCTCGATGAGGATGCACTGGACTTCGAACCCGGCGTCACGGTCCTGCGCCTGTCGCAACTTGTCACCCGGCCGCCGCTCGAAAGCTTCGTGCGCGTACCCTTCAACCAGCCACTGTTCACGCTGTTTTCCTCCGGCACCACCGGCGCACCCAAATGCATCGTGCACGGCCACGGCGGCACCCTGCTCGAACACCTGAAGGAGCTGGTGCTGCACACCGCGCTGAGGCCGGACGACTCGATCTGCTACGTCACCAGCACGGGCTGGATGATGTGGAACTGGTTGATCTCCGGGCTGGCGACCGGCGCGCGCGTGGTGGTCCATGACGGCTCGGTATCCTGGCCCGAGCCGGATTCCCTGCTCCAGACGCTGGCCGCCAACGAGGTCACCGTATTCGGGACCAGCCCGGCCTACCTGCGCTTCCTGCAGGACAGCGAAATCATTGCGCGTGAGCGCATTCAATGGCCGGCCTTGCGCGCGATCCTCTGCACCGGCTCCATCGTCTACGACGACCAGTACGATTTCGTCGAACGCGCCTTCGGCACCCTGCCATTGCAGTCGATTTCCGGCGGCAGCGACATCATCGGCTGCTTCGCGCTCGGCAATCCGATGCTGCCGGTGCATCGCGGGCAGGCTCAGTGCATCAGCCTCGGGCTCGACGTACGCGCACGTGACGGCGAGCGGAACCTCGACCATGGCACGGGCGAGCTGGTCTGCATCAACCCCTTCCCGTCGCGGCCGGTGGGCCTGCACGCCGATCCCGGAGGACAGCGCTTCCACGAAGCCTATTTTGCGCAGCACGAAGGCGTGTGGACACACGGCGATCTGATCGAGCTGACCGAATGCGGCGGCGCGCGCATCCTCGGCCGCTCGGACGGCGTGCTCAACATCCGCGGCATCCGTATCGGCCCGGCGGAGATCTATGGCATCGTCGGCCGCCTGGAGCCGGTGATCGAGTCCATGGCCGTGGACATGCAGGACCTGAGCGTGCCCGGCGGTCGCAAGCTGGTACTGCTGGTCGTGCTCAGGGCGGGCGTCACGCTGGACAGATCGCTGACCTTCGCCATCAAGCGCGAACTCAAGAACAAGGCTGGCATGACCCACGTGCCGGACCTGATCCTGCAGGTCCAGGAGTTACCGCAGACCCACAACGGCAAGCGCTCGGAGCGCGCGGTGCAGGACCTGCTCAACGGACGCAGGCCGCGGAATCTGGCCGCGATCAAGAACCCGGAAACACTGCGTGCGCTGCTCGCACACCGCGCACTGAAGATCGAATCCGAGTTGCTGGAAAGGGCACCTGGAACCTGAGCCGCTCAGAAAACCGACCTCATTCGAGCACGCACGCAAACCCACCATGACGGATCATGATCGTGAACCGGCGCAGGACAATGGCCTGCCTCCAGTGTCATGGAGCGGCCATGCCGGGCCGATCCCGCGCCTGTGCGTACAACAACAGTTCGCGGCCCGGGTTCAAGCGACCCCGGATGCCACCGCACTGATCTGCGGGTCGATCCACCTGAGCTACGCAGAGCTCGATGCGCGCGCCAACGGCATCGCACATGCCCTGCGCGATGCCGGCGTTCGTCGCGGCACCGCCGTCGCCGTGATGCTCGATCGGGGTCCGGATCTGGTGGCAGGCTTGCTCGGCACGCTCCGGCTGGGGGCGTACTACATCCCCTTCGAACCCGAATACCCCCGGGAACGGATCGGACACATTCTCCGTGACTGCTCGCCGGCGGCGGTGATCACGCACTCGCACCTGCTGGACAGGCTCGATGCACCTCAGGCCGCGATCATTGCGGTGGACCGTCTCCAATCCGGCTCCGATCGGCAGTGCAATCTGCTCGAACCGGGTTCGCCGGACGATGCGATCTACGCAATCTATACCTCCGGTTCTACCGGCAAATCCAAGGGCGCACTGCTCTACCAGAAAGGTGCGATCAATCTGCTGCACTGGTACACGCGCACCTTCGGAATGGGCCCCAGGACCGCGTTCCTGATGATTGCCTCGGTCAGCTTCGACCTGCAGCAGAAGAGCATCTTCGCGCCCCTGCTGGTCGGCGGCAGACTGGTCATCCCGGACTCGACGGCTTTCGACCCGCAACAGATTCGCGATCTGATCGCCGAGCATGCGATCACCCACCTGAACTGCGCGCCCAGCGCCTTCAATGCCGTGCTCGAGGATGCCGATGAGCGTGTCTGGCGCCAGCTTGCAACGCTGGCTCAGGTGTTCCTGGGAGGCGAACTGATTCAGAAATCACGTTTGCGCCCGTGGCTGCACCAGCGATGGTGCATGGCCGAGGTCATCAATTCCTATGGCCCGACCGAGTGCACCGACGTACAGGTGTATCACCGTGTTTCTCGCGAGGAATTCGATCACGACCGACCGATACCGATCGGGCGCCCGGTCGCAAACTGTTACGTCTACGTGCTCGACGAGCATCTCCAGCCGGTCAGGCTCGGCGACAAGGGCCAGCTGTGGATCGGCGGGATCTGCGTCGGCGGCGGATACATCAACCTGCCTGAGCGCACCGCAGAATCGTTCCTGGACAACCCGTTCCGTCCCGGCGAGAAAATGTACGCGAGCGGCGATGTCGTGGCCTGGCGCGCCGACGGCGTGCTCGACTGCTTCGGTCGGCTCGACCACCAGGTCAAGGTGCGTGGCTTTCGCATCGAACTGGGCGAGATCGAGGCTGCACTGTCCGAACACCCGCAGGTCGCCGAATGTGCCGTCACTGCACCGTCGGACGAACACGGCGAGCGATTCCTCAGCGCATATGTGCGAATCGGATCGGGCGCGCATCTCGACGCGGTGGACCTCGGTCGCTTTCTCGGTGCCAGGCTGCCCCAGCACATGCTCCCCGCGACCTGGACGTTCGTGGAACGCTTTCCCACCACGACCTCCGGCAAGCTCGACCGCACCGCATTGCAGATTCCTCCACGGCCTTCGAGAAGCAGCCGTCTGCCGGAAGGTGCAACGCTGGAAGAGCACATCGCGGACCAGTGGTCCGGCCTGCTCGGGCTTCGAGCCGTTGCGCACGACGCGCGCTTTTTCGAGCTCGGTGGCAACAGCCTGCAGGCAGTCCAGTTCATCGGCCGGCTGCGCAGGCAGCTCGGCATCGCCATTCCGATGGTCGAGTTTTTCCGCTCCCCGACCGTGAGCGGCTTCAGCACCTGGCTGCGTCGCACGCATGCCAGGGCCGTGGAAGGGTGGATCGGCCGGACCGTGAATGTTCCTGCGAGCAACATGTGGGAGGCACCGGACCGGATGATCGCGGCGCGTCCATGCGCAACAGCCACCCCGATCGCGGTGGTCGGAATGGCTGCGCAGCTTCCGGACGCCGCCGACATCGGGCAGTTCTGGAACAATCTGGTTCAGGGCAAGGAGTCGCTG
>JAJFJX010000384.1 GCA_021773655.1 Panacagrimonas sp. | reverse complement strand
GTAGGTTCGATCCCTACACGACCCACCATCTTCACCATCTGATCTGCGCCGGCTGGTGGCCGCAAAGATACTGCTCAGATCGGCAACAGGGCGCTGACCCTGGCGCCTCCCAGGCTGGAGGATCTGCCCAGTTCGATTCGGCCCTCATAGGCCTTCACGATCTCGTTGACCGCCGCCAGCCCGAGGCCCTGACCGGGTCGATGGGAGTCGGCTCTCACGCCCCGCAGCAGCAGTTCATGAGAGTCGTCCGGGAAGCCGGGACCGTCGTCTTCGATCTGGATCAGGTTGGCCTGGCCCTTGCTCTCGAATCGAATCCGGACCCGTCGTTCACCGTACTTGCAGGCGTTGTCCAGCAAGTTGCCCAGCAGCTCGAACAGGTCTCCGCTGTCCGCACGCAGGCGAAAGTCCGGCGCCGACAGGAACTGGAATTGCACGTCACGTTCGCGATAGACCTTGCCCAGCGCCTGGCAGATCTTTTCTGCAATGGGTCGTGGCGCAATCGGTTCGGCGAGTGCGCGACGACCCGCAGTGGCCGCCTTGCGCAGCTGGTAGTCGGTGATCTGCTGCATCACCGCGACCTGTTCGCCGAGGGATGATTTGAGCGCCTCCGGCAGGCGCGGCTCCTCGGCGAAGCCGCGCAGCACGGCCAGCGGCGTCTTGAGGCTGTGCGCCAGATCGCCAAGCGCGTTGCGATAACGGTTCTGCTGATTGCGCTCGCTTCGGATCATGGCATTGAGTCCCTGGGCGAGCGGCCGCAGTTCATCGGGATACTCGGTCTGGATCTCGCTGCGCTGCCCCTTTTCGATGGCCTGCAGTTCGCCGATCAGCCTACGCAGCGGCGACAGGCCCCAACGCAGCACGAGGTACTGCACCAGCAGCAGGCCGGCGGCGGCGGCGGCGAGCCAGAACCAGAGTTCGCGACGATAGGTGCGCAACTGGCGGTTGAAGCTGGTGGCATCTTCGATGACCACGAAGGTGTAGCGCTTGGGATCGTCGGCCAGGTCAATCCAGCGCAGTCCGTAGCTGAGCGCGAACGTCGCCGGCTGTTTGCGCTGCTCGAACTGCCACTGACCGACCTCGGGGACCGGAGGTGCCGGCATTTCCAGGAAATCGGTGGAGGTCCACGCAAGCAGGCCCTGTTCGTCGAACAGCGCCGCCTGCAGTCCGCTTGCAGGCTGCATCAGGCGGCGATCAGAAATGTCGTCGGCGGCGACGGTGAGATTGCCTTCGGCGTCGGTCCGTGCCGCGGCCAGCAGTGAATAGACCAGGCCCTCCAGCTTGTCGCGCTGCGCCTGCAGCGTGCTGTCGCGAAACGCCTGATCCAGCACCGCCGCGGTGAGAAAGAAAAACGCGGCCAGCACGGCCGAGGCGGCGGCCAGCAGGCGTGCACGCAGAGAGCTCATGCGGCCATTCTAGTGTCGTGCTGCACGCGTGACCGAACGGTTTCGCGGCGTCTTGTTGCGCCCGTTGGCGTTGCGCCTCCTCTCCATGGGCCCGCCATGTTTGGTGGTCGTTTGGTCGTCGTGCCTTGCCAGGCACAAACCTGTGCCCGCGAATCATGTCCTGCAAGTCTGCAGCACGACACCAGGCTGCTGTCGTCGCCGAGGGTTTTCAGCTACGCGGCAAGTCCCAGCGATAGCCGCTGCCGCGCAGGGTGGTGATCGGCGCCATGCTGCCATCCGGATCGAGTTTGCTGCGCAGGCGCCGGATGAAGACCTCGATCACGTTGCTGTCGCGCTCGTCCTCCTCCGCGTAGAGGTGCTCGGTCAGCGTCGACTTGGAGACCACCTCGCCCGCGTGCAGGATCAGATACTCCAGCACCTTGAACTCGTAGGCGGTCAGCTCGACGGGCCGTTCATTGACGGTCACCGACTTGGCGGTGGTGTCGACGGTCACCGGACCGCAGGTGAGCTGGGGTTGCGCCCAGCCGCCGGAGCGGCGCAGCAGCGCCCGGGCGCGCGCCAGCAACTCCTCCCGGTGGAAGGGCTTGACCAGATAATCGTCGGCACCGGCCTCAAGGCCCTCGACCTTGGTCTGCCAGCCGTCGCGTGCGGTGAGGATGAGAATCGGAAATCCGCGTCCGGCCTTGCGCGCCTTGCGAATGATCTCGATGCCGCTGGCGCCCGGCAGGCCCAGGTCGATGATGGCAATGTCGACCGGGTATTCGGTGGCCATGTACAGGCCGTTCTCGCCGTCTGCTGCCTGATCGACGGCGAAGCCTTCGTCGACAAACATCTGAGTCACCTGCCCACGCAGGTGCGGATCGTCTTCAATGACCAGAGCTCGCATCAGTCGTTTCCTCTTGTTGGTTCAGCGGCTGGAAATGAACACCACGCGCACGTCTCCGTCGCGCAGCAGTTTGACCCGGTAACCATCGCCGGATTCGTCGACGCTCAGAACCTTGCCGCCGCCGTAGCGTCGCTGTGCTTCGCGAGCGGCCTGGGCGGGGGTCATCGTCTTGCCGGCGCGATGATCACGCAGAACGCCCGGTCGGACCTCTGTTCCGTTGAGACCGAATTGCACATCGAGCCGCTGCTGGGTCCAGGCACCGGCGGCCGGGCTCAGTGCCAGCTGCAACACACAAAGACAGCAGCAGCTAAGTGGGCTTCTGGTCATCCTCAGGTTCTTGAGTCCTGCGCGCCCTTGAATCGTCAGTCGCTAGTAGCTCACCAGACGGCTGGTGTGAACGCTGGGGCGAACGCTGACGTCGACCGCGATGCGCTCGCCGGGGTCGTGGGGCAGGTTGGTGTGATAGGTGCGGCCGCCGTATCGATAGGCGACATCGTAGGATTCGATCCTCTGCTCGGTGCGGTATTCGGTGATGGTCCGGCAACGCTCCTCGTAGCCGACGCGCTCGTAGGCATCCGGCGCGGGAGTGCGGTTGCGGACCGCGACGCGTTGCCCCACGCCGGCGCCAATCACTGCGCCGAGCACGGTGGCGGCGTCCTTGCCGCGACCCTTTCCGAACTGGTGGCCGGCGACGCCGCCGGCGATGGCACCGACCACGCTGCCGGCGACGCCGTCATCGAACCAGTAGCCGTCTCGACCGCGCTCTTCGTAGACCACCCGCTCGTCCCAGCATTCGCGCCGTGGCTCCTCGATCCTTACCGTGCGGTAGATCGGTTCGGCGGATATCACTTCGGCGTATTCCGGGGCGTCGAAGCGAGCCGGTGCATGGCGCGGATCAGCCAGCGCCGGCACGGTGAACACTGCAGCGGCAACGGAGACGGACAGCACGACTGGCTTGTTCATGGACCTGCTCCATCGAAGTTGCCGCACCGGCGCGGTTGGCGAGACTTGAGGCTAGAGCGATCAGATGAATTGACCCTGAAGCCTGTGGCGTCGGCGATGACCCGCGGCCGCGGATCAGCGCAGGCTGGCCGCAAACCGCCGCAGGTTATGCGGCGTGAAGTAGCCGGCGTCCTGCCACCAGTCGTACTCGATCAGGTCCTCTTCCTCGTTGGTCAGGTTGAGGATCGCGTAGCGGCGCGACTGCAGGTCGTAGTGCACCTGTACGCCGTTGATCATCACCGGCACCTGGGGAAAGTTGACCGAATGTGCTTCTGCAAAGCGCCAGAACTGGTCGCGTTCGTCGTAGATGTCCTGCGCGAGCACGATCCAGGAATCCTCATCGACGTAGAAAACCCGCTTCTTGTACCGATGCGTAATGCCCTTGCGCACCGTGGCCTCGATCACCCACACGCGGTGCTTCTCGTAGCGGGTCAGCCGAGGGTTGATGTGGCCGGGGGTGATGATGGTTTCGTAATCGATGTCGGGGTCATACAAGGTGTAGGCGTTATAGGGCACGATCATCTCGCGCTTGCCGAGCAGCTTGATGGTGTAGCGATCCAGCGGGCCGTTGAACATGTCGACCTGGTCCTGGGTCATCAGGCCATCGAACAGCGGATTGTCGTACCCGATCTCGCCGATGCGGCGCGCACGATTCTCTCCAGGGCTGTAGGCCCAAACGCCGGTGGCCTGTGCGACGCGGTTGATCGGCACGTGCATCAGGTAGGCCGAGCCGGCCTTGCTCGCCGGGGACACCGTCTTGCTCATGGCGTAGAGGTTGCGATTGCCGATCTGTTCGGCCGTGGCGCCCGGCGTGTTGTAGGCAAAGGCGATCTCGACGTAGTCGCGCTCGATCACGTAGTCCCCCGCGCGGGAGGTGGCGGCCGAGGCCAGGTAACCGCGAAAGCCGCGCGTGTTGTAGCGCATGATGTGGTTCCACATCACTTCCAGGCCGTTGCTGGGCAACGGAAACGGAAAGCCCTGCGCCGTGCAGCAGAAACCGTGGCCGGAGTCGGTCAGCTCCACTCGCTCGACATTGCGGCCCGTGGCTTCCAGGAACCATGGGGGGTATGCCGCGCCGCGCCGGCTGGGGTAGACCGGCATGCGATAGCTGTCCGGAAAGGTCCGCAACAGGGCCCTGTGACCTCCGGTGAGCAGTTCGCCGTATGCGTCCAGGTTCGACGCATCGATGGTGTAGAGCGGTTCGTCGTTCTTGTATGGATGCTCGCCGCGCTCGAATTGCGGATCGATCAGCGGCGACCATGCCGGAATGCTGCCGTCGGCATTGCCGCTGGCACGGCTGCCCATCGGCGTGAGGTCCGCGCCCAGCCCCGCGGTGCGGTCCGGCGCCGCCGATGAGGCAGAGGCCAGTGCAAGGCCCAGGACAAGGCTCAGGGCGAGTCCCGGAACGACGCCAGGAGGGGCCATGTGAATGCCAGGTGTGCGCATCGGGTCTGCCTCCGGCCGACGGTGGTGTGCGGTCCGACCATGCTGCCTGCGGCCGCCGGTTCGAATGAATTCAGGTCAGCGGGCCGTATGGGGATTGACTGAGCCTGGATTGCCTTGCAGAAGGTTGGGCCACCGGCTCCGCCACGCGCACCGCGCTGCCATCGGCGACGCGCTGGATCCCGCTGACCACGATCAACTCCCCGGCGCTCAGTCCGGACAGCACCTGAGCCTGTCCGTCGCGTCGCTGGCCCAGGCGGACCTCGCGTCGCTGTGCCTTGCCGTCCTGGACCCGGAACACGAATGCTTGATCACCGCGCATGACGATGGCTTGTTCCGGCACCAGCAAGGCATCGTCCTGGCGTTCGACCACCAGCGAGACCCGCGCGAACAGCCCGGGTCGCAACCGGCCGTCGGCATTGTCCAGGCGCGCGCGGGCGGCGAACGAGCGGGTGTCTTCGGAGACCCGCGAGTCGATGGCGTAGAGCGTGCCGGCGAAGCGCTCGCCGGGATAGGCGTCGAGCTCGACTTGCAGAGACTGACCGGTGCGGACATCGGCGCTGGCCAGTTCCGGCAGGCGGAATTCGAGTTCGATGCGGGACAGGTCGTCGATGCTCACCAG
>JAJFJX010000383.1 GCA_021773655.1 Panacagrimonas sp. | reverse complement strand
GGCCGGCAAAGGCCGGCATGCCCTTGTTGGAACGTGCACCGGCGACGATCGCGGCCCATTCCTTGTGGACCTGCGGTTTGGCATAGCGCAGGTCGGGCACCAGTCCGCCGCCTATTGCGTTGATGCCGTGACAGAACTCGCAGTTGTCGGAAAAGACCTTCTTGCCATACGCCAGTTGCTTTTCGTCGGCGGTCACTTCCTGCAATTCGGGCAGGGGAATCGGGTCATGCTTGACCTCGGGCAGCTTGGCGTCCCCACCGAGCTTGAAGACCAGCACCCGCGCTTCCGGCTTGACCTTGGTGAAGTTCGACGCCGCGCCCACGTAAAGAGGATAGACCCCGCCCCATCCGGCCATCACGGCTACGTATTGCTCGCCATCGACTTCGTAGCTCATGCCCCCGGCGATGACGCCGGTATTGGCGGGCGCCTCCCACAGCTTTTCGCCCTTGTCGGCGGAATAGGCCGCGAATTGCCCCTGCGCGGTGCCCTGGAACACGAGATTGCCGGCGGTGGTGAACGTGCCTCCGTGCCAGACGTTCTTGTGATCCACGCTCCAGACTTCCTTCTGCGCAATCGGGTCCCAGGCCTGCAACTTGCTGTTCAGTCCCTCGACCGCTGCACGCAGGGCCTTGGGGTCTTCAGGCAGCGGCATGTTCAAGCCCAGGTTCCAGACACCGGTCCGATTGTCGAACTCCAGGTCCTGATGCGGCGCGTAGTAGGTTCCGACCAACTGCGTCGGGATGTACACGAGTCCGGTCTGCGGGTTGAACGACATCGGATGCCAGTTGTGCGCGCCAAACGCCCCCGGGGACACCAGTTTGCCTTCCTTGGTGTAGTCCGCGACCTTGTGGTCGACCGCTGGACGGCCGGTCTTGAGGTCAACGTGGGTCGCCCAGTTGGCGGGCGCGAATTTTTCGGCAGACAACAGCTCGCCGGAGGCGCGGTCGAGCACGTAGAAAAAGCCATTCTTGGGAGCGTGCAGCAACACCTTGCGCTGCTTGCCGCCGATCTCGAGGTCGGCCAGGGTGATCGTGGCAGAGGCGTCGTAGTCCCAGTTATCGCCGGGGACTTCCTGGTAATGCCAGGCGTATTCGCCGGTCTTGGCCTTGAGCGCCACGATCGAGGAAATGAACAGATTGTCTGCGGTGGGCTCCTGGCGCTCGAGCTTGTTCCAGGACACTCCGTTGCCCGTGCCGAAATAGAGCAGGTCCAGCTCCGGGTCGTAGGAGAAGCTGTTCCAGACCGTGCCGCCACCACCCTGGGTAAGGTACGAGGTGCTGTCCCAGGTCGCGCGCGCCATGTCCATGGCTTTCTTGTGAGGACCGTCGGACTCGGGCTCGCCCGGCACCGTGTAGAAGCGCCACTTCAGCTCGCCGCTGGCGGCATCGAACGCAGACACGTAACCACGCGCGTTGAACTCGGAACCGCCATTGCCAATGATGATCAGGTCATTGGCGGCCAGCGGGGCGCCGGTGATCGAGTAGGTGCGCTTGGGATCATCGATTGTATTGATCTCCCAGGCCTTGCTGCCGTCCGCAGCGTCCAGGGCGACAAGCCGGCCGTCAAACGTGGCCAGGTACACCTTGCCCTTGTAGACCGCCACACCGCGATTGACGACATCGCAACAGCCATATCCGGCCTTGTTGCGTGGCACCTCGGGATCGTGCTTCCACAGCAGTTTGCCGGTCACCGCATCCAGCGCGTACAGGATGCTGTAGGCGCCGGTGGTGAACATCACGCCATCGACAACGACCGGCGTGGCTTCCGCGCCGCGGTCGATATCGATCTTGTAGTGCCAGGCCAGGCCCAGTTTCCCGACGTTCCCCGTGTCGATCTTCTTGAGCAAGCTGTAGCGCTGGTCGCCATAGCCGCCACCAACCGTCAGCCAGTTGGCTGGCTCCGAATGCGCCTTTGCGATGCGCGCGGTATCGACACCCTCGACCGGGTTGGACGCAGCGCTGCTGGACGCCGCTGCGGGTTCGGCGTCGGCTTTCCCCGACGATCCGGATTGCTGGCCGCAGGCCGACAGCAGCACGACGGACATCAGGCTTATCGCAAGCTTTGACTGGTTCACGGTGTCTCCTCTGCGCATTTTTTCAGATCAACCAAATGTTCTGCATGGTTCACAGGCCAACTCAAGTGAATGCGCGTCCTGGACAGCCCTGATTCCCGGCTTCATCGCAGGCCTGCTTGTACACATTGGTGGCTCCAACATAGGATAGCAGGCGTCGCGCTCCGCACGGGATGTTTGATTCCTTGGATCCGGCAACGGCTTTGGTCGGCGGCGTGGCCGCATGGCAACGGCAATCTCGTCATGGAGGTCGACCCAATCCACTGCCTTCCCGTCCTGGCCGAATGGCCCCATCGTCTTGTGCCCCACGGGCCCCATGGGCATGGGCATGGGCTCCATGGACGGCAGAATAAGCGGCAAGCAGGGCAACAAACCGCATTCGACGCCAGGCGACGCTCCTGCCCAAAGATATCGTCCCGCACGGTGCTGCGCAGGCCGCAGCCTCACACGCCCGGCCCGACGCTCATGTGCCACCGGATCCGTGCTGCGTCAGGCCACACGCCCAAACCGGGCACTGGCGCGTTGCTGCACGCCTGTTCGAACCCATTCGCGGCGTCCACGACTTCTTTATCGCGCCTGGCCGCGTTGCGTCTGCTCACCGGATATTGGCCCACCATGTCTCGTCGTCACGCCTTGCCGGACCCGATAATCCGCTCGCGCATCCGGCGCATGAAGTCGTTCCGATTGCGAAACTCCACACTCGCGGCATGACCGAACTGCTGATCAAGGCGGCGCTGGCCTACGCTCTGGGCAACCTGATGGGCGGCCATATCCTCGGCCGCCTGCGCGGAATCGATCTGGCGCAGATCGGCAGCGGCAACGTCGGGGCCACCAACGCCCTGCGCACCCAGGGCAGCGCCTTTGCTGTGCTGGTGCTGTCCATCGACGTGCTCAAGGGCGTGCTCGGCGCTCTCGCCATTCCCTCGCTGCCACTGGACCTTGGCGGTACCGACGGTCTTTCACGGGACCCGCAGTTCCAGTCCTTCGTGTGTGGTGCCGCGGTCACGCTCGGACACTGTTACCCGGCGGCCTGGAAATTCCGCGGCGGCAAGGGTGTGGCCACCCTGGCCGGGGT
>JAJFJX010000382.1 GCA_021773655.1 Panacagrimonas sp. | reverse complement strand
CCTCCTCGTTTCGCCGCGAACAAACGAGGCCGGCGAAGAGAGCCACTCCCATCCTCTTTGGGACGAGATCGCCGCGCGAATCGACCACGAAGCCTCGAACGGCGATGTGTTCCTCTCCGGAATGCTTTACGCCGAACCCCGCGCGACGCTTGTCGAAGAGCCGCTGCGTCCCCCGCCGAGACCCCTTCGCACTTGGAACGTCCCGCCAGCATTGATCGAGCTGCCCGACCGCGCGTCGCACTCGGCCGTCGAAGATCTGATCCGCTGCCCGATGAAGTTCGCACTCGGTCGTATCGCTCGACTCGAGGGGCCAGACGAAATCGAAGTGGGCATCTCGAACCGCATCCTCGGACGTCTGGCCCACGCGCTCCTCGAAGAGGTGCTGCCCACTGCCGCCAGTGACCCGGCTGCGGCGCGGACACTCGCGGAGAGTTGGTTCGACGATTGCGCACCAACACTCGTCGCAGCGCTCTTCTTGCCCGGACGCAGTGCAGACGCAGCTCGGGTGCGGCGCGTCCTCGTAGATGCCGCCGGAATCTTCACGGAGTTCGTTCGCGACAGCGGGCTCGAACTCCGGCTCGCAGAAGAGACCATCGAAGGCAACGGGCTCGGGCGCAGGCTGTTTGGGATCCCCGATCTCGTGCTCGGCCCGAATCCACTCGTCGTCGATGCCAAGTGGGGCGGGTTTACCTACCGCCGGGGCGCACTCGAAAGCGGGACCGCCACGCAGCTCGCCTTCTACGCTCACCTTCTGCGCCAGCAGTCAGGCTTCGACGAAGCCGCGGCCTCGGTCGCGTTCTTCGTCTTGAGCCGGGGACGCATCATCACCACGGACCCGGGCCTCGGCGGTCGAGCGGAGGCCGTCGACGGCCCGACGCACGCCGAGACCTGGCTCGCGATCGAACGTGCCTTCGACGCACGGCGTGAAGAGCTTGGCCGCGGCGTCGTGCTGGCCACCGCGAACCCTGACGAACTCGGCGAAGGCGTACCCGCGGACGATTCGGTGTCCCCGGATGGCGCTGTCGTGCTGGCGCCGAAGTGCCAGTGGTGCGACTACGGCGGGCTCTGCGGGGCCACGCTGGCGGGGGCCTCTTCATGAGTCGCGTGGAGATCATCTCGGCCAGTGCCGGTACGGGCAAGACCACCAAGCTCGCGAAGCTCATCCACGAGGCGGTCGCGAGCAAGACTGCTCGGCCGGAGGCGGTCCTTGCCACGACGTTTACCAACCGGGCTGCTGCAGAGCTCGCCGAACGCGCTCGCGCGACCTTGCTCGAGGTGGGAGAGACGAATGCAGCCCACCGGCTCCACGCGGCACGCGTCGGCACCGTAAACAGCGTCTGCGGTCGCATCGTTCACGACTTCGCCTTTCTACACGGGCTCTCCCCTCGTGTCTCGGTACTCGACGAGCGCAGAGCGGCAGACGAGCCCCTCCGCGCTGGCGCAGAGGCGCTGCCCCGCGAGCTGCTGAACGAGCTCGAAGACCTGCACTCCCGCATGGGCCCCGTCGGCGCGCACCCGGGCGGCATCACGGCGCCGGGCGAGTGGGACTGGCAGCAGGACGTCGTCCGCATCGTAAACCTCGCGCGATCGAACGCCATCGGTGTCGATCGCTTTCCCGAGTTCGTCGAGAGAAGCACTGGCGCACTTCTGGGATTTCTCCAGCCAGCGGCTCCCGATGGCGCCGCACTCGACGGTGCGCTCGAAGAAGCACTCCAGGGTTTCCTCGACGACGTCGACTTCGCAGTCGATACGACGAAGAAGACCAAGGGCGAGCATCAGCGCGTTCGCTCCGCGCTCTCTCGCGGCGTGCGCGACCTGCCCTGGAGCGAGTGGGCAAACCTGGCGCAGCTTGCCCCGGGAAAGAAGTCGGAGGCTCAAGGCGACCCCGTACGGGAAGCGGCTGCGGCCCATGACCGCCACCCGCGGCTGCACGCCGACCAGCGCCGCGCGGTGAAGGCCGTCTTCGAGGCCGCCGCGTACGTGCTCGAGGCTTACCAGGAACACAAGCGAGGCCTTGGGGTCATCGACTTCATCGACCAGGAGACCAAGGCGCTGACGCTTCTCCAGGACGACGCCGTTCGTGAGCAGCTTCGCGAGGAGATCGACCTGGTCCTGGTGGACGAATTCCAGGACACGAGCCCGATCCAGCTCGCCATCTTCCTAGAGCTTTCGAGAATCGCGCCGCGCAGCGTCTGGGTCGGGGATCCCAAGCAGGCCATCTATGGGTTTCGAGGAGCAGACCCGTCCCTGATGGACGCAGCCGTTGCTGCGCTACTGGAAGGCGCGGCTCCCGAGGCGCTCGACCGCTCCTATCGCAGCCGACCGGCGCTCGTTCACCTGACTTCGGAACTCTTTGCGCCGGCGTTCGCCGAGACGGGCATCGCCGAGGAACTTGTCCGCGTCGAGCCTGGCGTACCCGATGAGCCGGATGGACTGGGTCCCACCCTCGAGCGGTGGGTTCTCGAACCCGGCGTCAACCCGAACTCGGGCAGGCCTCAAAAAAACGCGGAACTCGACCTGATCAGTCTCGCCGCGGGCGTCTGCAGTCTTCTCGAGGACCCCGAAGCTCGGGTCCGCGACCGCACCACCCGTGAAGCGCGAGCCCTCCAGCCCGGCGACGTGGCTGTTTTGTGTTTCCGGAACGACCAGTGCACGGGGCTGGCCCGGGAGCTCGAGGCTCGGGGTGTGCGCGCGGTCGTCGGGCGGCCGGGGCTCGTCGCCACGCTCGAGGCGAGGCTTGCGATTGCGGCGCTTCGGCTCTGGATCGACCCGGCCGACTCCCTCGCCCGCGCTCAGCTCGCTCGCTGGCTCGACTACGACAACGACGGCGAGGAATGGTTCGAGGCGGTCCTCACCGCGAGAGAACGCGACGACTTGTTCGCCCATCTCGAGCCCGTCGCGGCGCTCCGCGAGACCCGCGAGCCGCGCGCGTTCAGTGGCGTCCTCGCGTCGTTTGATGCGGCCCTTGCGGCCGTAGGCGTTCGCGAGCGGGCCGTGACCTTCGGCGACGCGACGGCTCGGCTCGCGAATCTCGACGCGCTTCGTGCTATTGCGGCGAGCTACGTCGATCGTTGCCGTAGCGACGGCACACCCTGCTCGTTGCGGGGTTTGTTGACTCACCTCGAGGAGCTCGCGAGGGAGCTCCTCGACACCCAGGCCGCCGCCGAGCGGCCGGACGCGGTGCGCATCTGCACCCTTCACAGTTCGAAGGGGCTGGAGTGGCCGGTCACCGTTCTCGCCGACCTCACCGACCGGCCGGACGTGAGTGCGCTCGGCGTTCGCCTTGTCTCCGAGAGCGCCGCGATCGACCTCGACGCGCCGCTCGCGGGCCGCTGGCTCCGCTATTGGCCCGGCCCCTACGGCCGCAAGCGCAAAGATGTTCCCTTTCTCGACCGGCTCGACGACGACGAGGCTAGTCAGGTCGCGAAAGCCGCGGCTCGCCGCGAGGCACTTCGACTTGTCTACGTCGGCTGGACCCGCGCGCGCGACCGACTGGTCTACGCGGGTCGGCCGGAGCGAATCGAAGCCGGAGGTCTGACGGTCCTATCCGCCGCCGGTTCGCCTCTCCTCTCCGAGCCCGCTGACGACGGCAAAGCCCGGTGGGGACTGCCGGGATCCGAGCAGGAACTCGATGTCCTCGTTCGGAAGCTTCCCCCCAATCGCGTCGACGGCCGAGAGCGGAGACCGGCTCTCGGGTACGTGCCGGCTGGGCCGCAGCCCCACCCGTCGGCCACGGTCAGTCCCTCGCAGCTCGAGGGCAAGGCGTCCGTCGGCGAGACGATCGACATCGGGGAGCGAATCGCAGTCGCGATTCGGGACGACGACGAGATGCGACGCTTCGGCGATGCCGTGCACTCCTTCCTCGCGGCAGACCGACCGACCCTGCCGGCCGCGGAGCGTGACGCGCTGGCTCGGGGCATCCTCGACCGCTTCGACGTCGCCGGGGTCACCGAGGCGACGCAGCTACCCGTCGCTTCGGACCGTCTCCATCATTGGATCGAATCGAGATGGCCCGGCGCGACCTGGCTTCGAGAGTGGCCGGTTCTTCACCGCCTGCCCGAAGGAACGGTTCTTCGCGGCGTGGCAGACCTGGTGCTCGAGACGGCGGATGGTCTCGTCCTACTGGACCACAAGAGCTTCCCGGGGAACCGCGAGCAGGCGACCATCCGAGCAGGCGAGTACGCGGGCCAACTTGCGGCGTACGCTGGCGCTCTCGAAGCCGCGACCAGGAAGAAGGTGCTCTGTTCCTATAT
>JAJFJX010000381.1 GCA_021773655.1 Panacagrimonas sp. | reverse complement strand
CGGCCAAGATTTCTGCATCCAAAAGCGTTTGCTCAACGTCCATGTCTCTCTCCTTTGGGCTCGGGTGGGGCGCCCCATGTGTCGCCGCAATGCGGGCAAGACTTGGCCTCTGCGGGCACGCTGCGCTCACATGATCCGCATGTTGGTGCCTCGGGTGGGGCAGGTAAGGGCTGCCAGTGGGTGGGCTTCACAATGATCAGCAGGCCGCTTCCCGTGTAACAAAGGAGCCCATATGCGAAGGCTACCCATCCACCAGTTTCGGTCTGTGGGCACATTGGAAGCTGATGCCTGAACCGCTCTGGCGAGCACCAAAGCATGTGAAAACTTACGCCGTCCGCGTACCCAATTTTTACCCCGCTATCGGAATCCGGGTCGTAGTCGGCTATGTCGCACCAGCCGTTGGCGTCCGTCATAGCAACCACTCCGGCCTGACTAAGATGCCGATCAGAAGCCACTTGCCAATCAGGAATGCCGAGACGACAAATACTGCTCGATTGCCATCCCTGCGCTTGGCGTAAACGTCTGTCCCATCAAACGGCATCGGATTGGTCCTTCTTGAAACGCTCGGCTGCTTCGTCGGCTGCACGCTGGATTTTCTCGACCGCCGATGGACCGCCGTCATAACCCGGTTCATTCCAATCATCTGTGTGGTGGTACGACTTTCCGGCCCCCGCGACCGCCCTCAAGATGGCGTCGACCTCCGGCTGGCCCGTCGGCGTGAAGCTGTAGTAGTACGCATTGAATTCACCCATCAGTTCGCGCTCCATCAATTGTGAGGAAACCAGGACATGGATCATCGAGATCCGCAGTGCAGGCATCCGCGAAGGTCTCCAACGTCGCCTCGCATCGATTGCAGATTTGGCTATCGCCCAACGCAGCTTCTATCCGGCGCCGTCTGCCTTCTGCCTCGCGCTTGAAACATTTACTGGCACCCATCACCCACCTCCTTGCGCTTGCATCGATTGGTCAGCCTCGGTCAGTAGTCCCCATCCGCACATTGCAGGCAGATCAGGCCCTCGGATCGGTACATGGCCGCGTCCTGATTGCGGTCGTCTATTGCGATGGTCGGGTTAAAGCCGTCGGCGCGGATCTGGGCCAGCAGGTCGCGCTTGACCGCGTGGCTCGGGCGGTAGGGCGGTCCGGTCGGGCGCATGTACAGCGGTGGCGAAACCTCGAATACGTGCTTTCTGATCCAAGAGAAGGTCTGGCTCCGGTGACTTTCAGGCCGCCCCGTTACGAAAATCACATTCGCACTGCTACTCATCACTAAGGCTCGAACCGCGTGAACAACCGGGGCGATCGGTTCGTCAGCAATGCAGGCGTCATGGAACGCCGGCCAATCCCTTTTTTCGCCCTGAATGAAATGCAGTCGGTGCTCGATCTTCGCCACCGTGCCATCGATGTCGACGAGGATCGCGTCAGTCATCGCGTAGGCACCTGCAACAGCAGTCCGGCACCGGCATCGCCCAGCATCGTGGTCGGCAACGCTCCGTTCCAGTTGCTGACCTGAACGAATTCGATATAGCGCGGCGATTGGGCAAGTTGCGCGGTGATGACCTGGATCGCATGTGCTTCGGCGTCCGCCTGAACACGCCGCGCATCAGCCTCAGCCTGCGCCGTGAGCAGCTTCGCTTCAGCCTGACCTTGGGCGCTTAGAACCGCGCTCTGCCGCTCGGCCTCTGCCGAGTTCACCTGCTGAAGGGATTCCAGGCGTTGGCGCTCCAAGATTTCCTTCTGCCGAAGCGCGTCCTGGTTAGCGACTTGTTTTGCCTCGACCGCTGCCATGTAGGCCGGTGGCGGGGCGATATTCTCGATCTGCGCCTGACTGATGGTTACCGGAAGGCCTTCGAACGCCAATTGAAGAGTGCGCTCGATCTCTGCGACCGCAAGCTCACGACCTCGGATCATTTCGTCGACGGTGAATTTCGCCAGTGCGGTCTTCACAGCCGAGCGCATGCGGGGATCGAGAACGCGTGCCTCGAACTGGTTTAGCCCTCCGAATTCGATGAATAGATCGAGGGCTGCTTCCTTGTTAACTGCCCAGTTGAACCCGACCTCTACCTGGATTGGCAACTGTTTGCTGCTGGCTGCGGCCAGGCTCTCAACATTGCGCCGGGCACGCACCTCGATCTTGTCGACCGCCTGGAACGGCCACGGTGCCTTGACGTGGACACCGGGGTCTTCTTTATCGGTGGCCTGGCCAAAGGTTCGAATAATGGCGACGTGGCCTTCCTGCACGAAATAAACTGCGCTGAGCGCCTCGAAAATCGTGAGTACCACTATGATTCCGGCGATGATGAACGCTGGCATGAATCTCTCCTTTAGGTTTGGGTTAGTTGAGGCTTCCGCATGACCATGGTGATGACCTTCTGGTCATGGTGCAGGGCGCAAATGACTTCCCCCGTCATGGCAAGGTCTCGAGCGAGATCCGCGCTCATCGGGGCGCCGGGGAACTGATGCCACTTCGCCGGGCCGCTGCGCTCACGGTAGGCGATGTTCCGCCAATTCTTTGGATTGAACGGCTCCATCCTCACGATGGTGGCGCTCGATAAACGGCGCGAACGTCGGTCATGCGCCCTTTCCCGGCCAGAACCCGCCAAACATTTCTTCAAGGACGTCGGAATATGAGCTACCGCCCTCGTACTTGTTGACGATGGCCATGGCCTGTTTTTCGGTTTCGGTGTGACCGCAATGGCGGGCGGAAGAAATGATCGCGTCCATCAATGGACGTGCCCAATAATCGCTCATTGCTCTTGTTCCTCTGTTGGGGGCTCCGCCGGCGGCATCCCTGGTTGCAGGTCGCGGGGATTGAACGTCGACCGCGGTTTGTATGGTTCGCGTTTAGGAAGTTCCGGCGCCGGTGTCGTTGAGAACGGCTCCGGGTTGTAATTGGCGAGTTCCGCTTCGACGTGTGCCTGTGCCGCCTCGTCAAGCCCGGCCATTTTTTCGATGCGCTCGCGTTCAAAGGAATCGCCGGCTGGCCCACCGAATTCTTTCGCTCTCCTACCGAGCAACAGGCACTCCTCAACCAACGCCGCCCGCTCACGCCGCTCGTTCTCGACCTTTGCCGTTTTCGAGCGCAAGAAGGCTTCGGTCTCACGGCGGAACTGAGCCGGAAACGGGAACTTCCTTTCGTGTTCCCAGCCATCCATGATCGCGTCATAGATGTGCCAAACTTCGTCAGGCGTCAGGTCCGGGCGCTGGCTATACAGGTTGCCGAGAAAGCAGCGGACATAGCTCTGCGTATTCGCGATGATCGACTCGCCGCAGTGCTTCCTGAGCCGCGTTGCAAGATTGTCAACGACCTCAAACACGGCCTCCCGAGATTCGGCGTAGCTGTCGCACATGCCCGGTGGGCGGTCGTTTTCAGTCATGAGTTTGCCATTGCCCTAATTCTCTTCATCTGCTCTCCACCGTCGCCGACGGCGTCAGTCGCTGGTTTGGTGGCGGCAGCCTCGAGCAGCGCCACGAAATTCTTTGGTGTCACGACCCAGTTGAAATCGGCCCGCCAGCCGCCCGGCCCGGCGCCGCGGTAGAACGGCTTCGCTTCCAGCGCGGCGAGGATGCGCGGCCACGATTCAAGGCCGTACTCACGGAACCGGGCGACTAGCGCCCGCCGGCGCGGCGCCGTCTTGTGATCGACAGGATCCAGGCCAAGCCGCCCTGCGACCTCGTTCCAGGCGTCGAAGGCGCTCGAGATATCCTCATCCGTTACCGTCCCCGG
>JAJFJX010000039.1 GCA_021773655.1 Panacagrimonas sp. | reverse complement strand
GAAGGCATTTCCGAGGCGGGCGCGCTCAGCTCCTGGGTGGCGGCGGCCACCAGCTATTCGGCGCACGGCATCGCCATGCTGCCGTTCTACATCTACTACTCGATGTTCGGCTTTCAGCGCATCGGCGACCTGATCTGGGCAGCGGCCGATCAGCGTGCACGCGGCTTTCTGCTCGGCGCCACGGCGGGCCGCACCACCCTGGGCGGCGAAGGTCTGCAGCACCAGGACGGGCACAGCCACCTGATGGCGGCAACCATTCCCAACTGCCGCGCCTACGATCCGGCCTTCGCCGGCGAGCTTGCGGTGATTCTGGATCACGGCATGCGCGCCATGCTGGAGCGTCAGGAAGATGTCTTCTATTACGTCACCCTGATGAACCAGAACTACGCCCAGCCGTCGCTGCCTGCGGACGTCGATGCCGACCTCATCAAGGGTCTGTACCGCTACGCGAGCCGCTCCGCGCAAAACGCCAGGGGCCAGGTGCGGCTGATCGGCTCCGGCACCATCCTGCTGGAGGTGATCGCGGCCGCCGAACTGCTGGCCACCGACTGGCAAATCGAATCCGAAATCTGGAGCGCCACCAGCTTCACCGAGCTGGCACGCGAGGCGCGCGAGGTGGAACGCTGGAACCGTCTGCATCCGGGTCAGACCCCACGGCAGAGCCACGTTGCCGGGTGCCTGCCGCAGGGCGCGCCGGTGATCGCCGCCACCGATTATCTGCGCGCGCTGCCGCAACTCATCGCCAGCCATATCGAGCCGCCGTACACCGTACTCGGCACCGACGGCTTCGGCCGCAGCGACACGCGCGAGGCCCTGCGCCGCTTCTTCGAGGTGGACCGTCATCACATCGTGCTCGCCGCGCTCACCTCGCTGGCGCAGCAGGGATGCGTCGATATTGCGCTGTGTCAGCAGGCCATCGAGCGCTACGGCATCGACGTGGAGGCCGCCGCCTCGTGGGCGTGCTGAGCACGCGCACCGCCGAGCGAGGCACAAGCCCCGCATCGGCGACGCCAGGGAGGTCGCCATCAGAGCAGGCGCGACACGCACCCGGTGTACGCGCATGGATCACCGCACACCTCGGTCGCGGAAGTATCGGGCTATGCTGATGGGCCTCGCTGGCAGTCGGCCACAGACGCCGGCACCAGGCCGAATCGGACCCGATACGTACCCGCGCAACGCATGACCATGACGAATGTTTCCCGGCCGTGCGCGGCGCCCGCGCCTGAATGCCAGCACCGCGGTCGAGCCTGGCTTGGTGCGCTCGGCCTGGCGCTGGGCTTGTCGCTGCTGTCCGCACCCGCCTGGGCCCAGACCTGGCGAGTGGACCTGCTGGTGTTCCGCTACCTGCGCCCGATCAGTGAACAGGGCACGCCGCCGGCACCTCCGGAGCTTTCCGGCGCCATCGATCTCACCGACACCGCCGCCCTGCGCCTCGCCGGCATCACCCTGCTGCCGGACGAGGCGTTTGCCCTGCACGATCACTGGAAGCGCCTGCGACAGAGCGCGCAGTTCCGGCCCCTGATCCGGCTGGCCTGGACGCAGCAGGATCCGCCGCCACGCAACGGTCCGCGCCTGCGGCTCACGGCCGGCGAGACGATGACCGTGAGCGACGCCTACGGTCTGGGTGCACGCGAGATGCACGAGATCGACGGCAGCGTGGCGCTGCATCTGGGCCGTTTCCTCCACCTGGAGACCGACATGATCTACACCACGCCGGAGCCCCCTGCGCAGTCGTGGAAGCTCAGCTCCAATCGCCGCATGCGTAGCGACGAACTGCACCACTTCGACAGCCCGCGCCTGGCCGCCATCGTGCGCGTGGTGCGCTGGGACCCGCAGCCATGAGCGAGGCCCCGATCCGGGTCCACGATCTGGTGGCCGCGTTCGGTGACAAGGTGGTCCTGCGCAACGTCAGCCTGGACGTGGCGCCTGGAGAGATCCTGGTGATCATGGGCGGCTCGGGCTCCGGCAAGAGCACCTTCCTGCGCCATCTGCTGGGACTGCTGCAGCCCAGGTCCGGCCGCATCGAACTGCTCGGCGTCGACGTCGCGCGTGCCCGGGAGCAGCAGTGGCTGCAGTTGCGCCGACGCATGGGGGTGGCGTTCCAGGGCGGCGCGCTGCTGTCTTCGATGAGCGTCGGCGACAACATCCGCCTGCCGCTGCGCGAGCACACCCGGCTGGACCCGGCCACCATCGACATCATGATGCGGCTCAAGCTCTCGGTGGTGAACCTGCCCGGCTGCGAAGACCTGATGCCTGCCGAGCTGTCCGGCGGCATGATCAAGCGCGCGGCACTGGCGCGGGCCATCGTGATGGATCCCCAACTGCTGTTCCTGGACGAGCCCAGCGCCGGACTCGATCCGGTGGTGGCGGCCTCGCTCGACGAATTGATCCTGGAACTGCGCAACACCACCGGCATGACCATCGTGGTGGTGACCCACGAGCTGGAAAGCGCATTCAAGATCGCCGATCGCATCTGCGTTCTGGATCGCGGCGAGGTGATTGCACTGGGCAGCGTGGACCAGGTGCGCAACTCCGGATCGGACCGGGTGCAGGCCTTGCTGACCCGGCGCATCGAGACGCCGCAGTTCGATGCCGGAGACTATCTGCGCCAGTTGACCGGGCAGAGCCGGGTGCAGCGCGTGAACTGATCTTCAGGTTTGAATCGTACGTCAATCCTGCGTCAAACGATGATCGTGATTGCTACCATGCCGGGACAATGAGCCCCTCGCGCATCCTTCCCGGCGACTCTCCCCCCTGATGTCGGAATTCCTGAATCGCTGGCGCATCGGTCGAAGGCGGCAGGGCTTCGAGGCCCTGATCGAGCCGCACATCGAGCATCTTTATCGCATCGCTTACCGCCTGACCCGCAGCGAGGCCGGCGCCGAGGATCTGGTGCAGGACGTGCTGATCAAGCTGTTCCGCATCCAGGGCCAGGTCGCCAGCCTGGAACGCCCCCGACCCTGGATCGCGCGGGTGCTCTACCGGGAGTACGTGGACCGCTGGCGCCGCGAGCGGCAGGCGCCTCTGACCCTGTCGGACCTCGAGCATCCGGATGCGCCGGAATCCCTGATCGCCAACGAGCCCGACCCGGACGCCAACCCCGAACACGCCGCCATCCAGCGCCAGCTCGGCGAACGCCTGAGCCAGGCGCTGGGTCGGCTGAGCGAGGAACACCGCAGCATCCTGGTGTTTCATGATGTCGAGGGCTACACCATGGATGAACTATGTACGGTGCTGTCCCTGCCTCTGGGAACGGTCAAGTCGCGTATCCACCGGGCACGGGCGCGGCTCAGGGATATCCTGACCCGCGCGGATGAAACCTTTTCCGCACCGCGTTCGTGGTACGGGTCAGGATGATGCCCATGGATTGTCAGGACTTTGCTCGGCAACTGGACGACTGGCTGGACGGCGCGCTGCCGCCCGGCCCGGTCGGCGTCATGCAGGATCACGAACGCAGCTGCCCGCCCTGCGCCGGGACGGCCAATTCCGCGCGCAGCCTTGCGCGGGGCCTGCGTGGCCTGCCGCCTCCGCCGCCGATGCGTGCCGGTTTTGCTGCCGCCGCGCTGCGCCGGGCACGCCGGGCCAATCCTGGAACACCCCACCGCCAGCCGCGCCGCGATGCAGCCTTTGCCCTGGCCGGTGCAATGGCTGCAGGCCTGGGCATGGCCGCGGTGATCTGGACCCGGCCA
>JAJFJX010000380.1 GCA_021773655.1 Panacagrimonas sp. | reverse complement strand
CATCTACGAGGAGCCCGACAAAACCTCAGCGATGCGTGCCTTCGAGGCCTGGGAGAACAGCTTGCCGGATGGACGCGCCCCCATGTTCCAAGCGCTGGCCCGCACCGTCCACAACCACTACGAGGACATTTTCGCGTACTGGGACGCGCCGACCCGGCTCACCAACACCTATGCCGAGGGGCTGAGCGGCCTGGGCAAGGTCGCCAACCGCATGGGTCGCAGGTACAGCTACGAAATCATCCGGGCCAAGACCCTGTACGCCAAGCACGCTCGCAAGGTTGGAAGCATGCCGTGGCCGGGTGAGGACATCACTTCCGTTTCAACCACTGCCCCTCAATCCCGGATCGAGTACGGCCCGCATATTCCAAGCTTGATCGATCTGTCCGATGCAGGGGATTCGAGCTGATGGCCAGATCTCTTTCAGCCAACTTTTGCAAATAGCCGATTAAAAGGGCCCCGTCGACGCCAACCTGTTCAGAGCCCATGCCTGCACCGGCCGTCGATTCGCTTCCCTCGTTGCGGGTTGCCGGAGCCCGGAAAATCAACCGCGTCGGCGGCGGCGGGTGGTGTGATTGGCTGTGTCGCCCTGCTCGCGCTTGGCAGCACCCGTTCAGTCCTGGACCTGCGAGAAGCCCGATGGATCATGGATCGGCGTGATCGAGCCGCCCGGGTTGACCGTCACGATCCGCTCGTGGCTCAGTCGGATCTGGTGCTTGAGGGGGAGGTCTCGAATCCCGCACGTGGCTTTTCTCCTGGCAGGCGCCCGGAATCACTCCGCGCTCGGCTTCCCCTGGTCTTTGAGCTCCTCGAACTTCGCCGCCATCGTCGGATTGCGCTTGCTGAGCTTTTTGATCGTCACATCCTGAGCCTTGTCATTGGCCAGGCGCAGGTTGCGGTCGGTGCCGAGCAAAGCCTCCTTGGTTTTTTGCAGGTGGTCGATCGACTTGTCGATCTCGTCGATCGCCGTCTGGAAGCGCCGGGAGGCCAGCTCGTAGTTCCTGCCAAACGCAGTCTTGAACGATTCCAGCTCAGCCTCGAAATTGGTGATGTCCACGTTCTGGGCTTTGACCAGCGCCAGCTCGGTCTTGTAGGCCAGCGACTTCATCGCAGCATTGCGCAGCAGCGTGATCATGGGGATGAAGAACTGCGGGCGGATCACGTACATCTTGGGATAGCGGTGGAATACGTCCACGATGCCGCCGTTGTAGAGCTCGCTGTCCGGTTCCAGCAGCGACACCAGAATCGCGTACTCGCAGCCCTTTTCGCTGCGGTCCTTGTCCAGTTCCCTGAGGAAGTCCTCGTTCTTCTTCTTGGTGGCCGTGGTGTCGCTTTCGTTTTTCATCTCGAACATGATCGAGACGATCTCGGTGCCGGCCTCATCGATGTCCCGAAAGATGTAATCGCCCTTGCTGCCGCCGCGGGCATCGGTGTCCTTCTCGAAGTGTGCGCGCGCAAAGGCCGTGGCGCGGATGCGGTTGAACTCGGTCTCGCAATGCTGCTCCAGCGTTTCGCCGACCATCTTGGTCGAGAGCCGCGCCTTCATGTCCCGCAGGCGTTCGATCGCCTCGTCGCGGTCCCTGATCTGCGTTTCGTACTTGTCCTTCAGCGCCTTCTCGGCCAGTTCCTTCTGCAGCGCCGCGTGTTTGAGGCCGTTGCGCAGCTCGTCGCGCTCTTTCTCCACGGTGCCCACGGCCTGCGTCACTGCCAGTTTGTGGCTGGTCTCACTGGTTGCCAGCGTGGCCTTGAGTTGCTGGATCTGCGTGTCCTTGCGCGCTTCGGTTTCCTGGAGCTTTTGCAGCAGCGTGGCCTCGTAGAGTTGCGTGGCCGCCTGCCTGGCCTGCCGGGCCTGCGCCAGTTCGGCGGCCAACTGGTCGCGCTCACGCTCGATGCCCTTCAGGGCATCGGCCACGGCCAGTTTGCGTAGAACTTCTTCCCCCGCCAGCTTCGCCTTCAGCGCATGAAGTTCGCCGTCTTTGGCGGCGGCCGCCTTCTGCATTTCGTTGCTGGTGGTCTGCCTGGCCAGCTCGACGGCACTTTGCTTGTCCTTCTCGGCCAGCTCCAGGCGCTCATGCAGTTGTTGCTCGAACTCGCTGTCGCGCACCTGCTTCAGGATGTCTGCGTAGCCGGATTCGTCGATCTTGAAGGCTTTGCCGCAGTGCGGGCATTCGATCTCGTTCATGATGCGCTCCCCGTGCGCTCCTGGTTGTTATGGACAGGTTGTTATGGACAGCATCGGATGATGATCGCAAGTGCGCGCGCGGTCGAAGACGCAATGCCGTGGCGCGGACTTCAATACGCATCGCCCGGACCCGGATGGTCCGGGGCTGGCGGTCCCCACCAGGTCGGCAGCAGGCGTCTGACACGTTCACGTGCGTAACGATCATCGATCAGAACGACCACGCCGCGATCCTGTGGTGTGCGGATCACCCGTCCGCTGGCCTGGGCCACCTTGCGCACGCCGGGAAACAGATAGGTGTATTCATAGCCGCAAGGCCGGCCGAAGAGCGTGTCTAGCCGCCGGCTGAATTCCTCGTTGACCGGATTGACCTGCGGCAGTCCCAGCGTGGCGACGAAGGCGCCGATCAGGCGCGATCCCGGCAGGTCCACGCCCTCGGCGAACACGCCGCCCAGCACGGCGAATCCGACGCCCCGGCCTCCGGAGCGGAATCGTTGCAGGAAGTCCTGCCGCTCGGCTTCGCGCATGCCGCGGTCCTGACGCCAGGTGGGCACCTCGGGATGGCGGGCATCGAAGGCCTCGGCCACCGCCTGCAGGTAATCGAAGCTGCTCAGAAAGACCAGATAGTTGCCGGGCTGCGCTTGGAACTGCCGGCCGATGATGTGCACGATCGGTGGCACCGAAGCGGCGCGGTCGGCCAGCCGGGTGGAGACGTGTGCGGCGATGCGCACCGTGAGCTGGTCCGGCGCGAATGGCGAGGGCAGGTCCAGCGCCGGAGTCGCCGGCGGCAGGCCCAGCATCTGACGGTAGTAATCGAAGGGTTGCAGCGTGGCCGAGAACAGCACGCAGGTGCGGGCCGCGGCAAAGCGCTCGGCAAGGAATGCAGCCGGCAACACGTTGCGGATGCACAGCCGGGCACGGCTCCGCCCTTGAGCGCCGCGCGGAGGTCTCAGCGTCACATCGAACAGCGAATGCGTGCCGTAGCGTTCGGCCAGGCTGCGCCAGTACAGGGCGTCGAAATGAAAGCGTTGCAGCGCCGGCGTCAGGCCTTCGGGATGATCGGCCAGATGATCGTTGATGGCGCTGCCCAGCCGCGCCAGGGCGTCGAGCAGGGCGGTAGGCAGTTCGGTGCGTACCTCGTAGTCCACGGTCTGCGTGGCGGGGACGCGATTCCAGGCACGGTTGACCGCATTCAGTGCTCGTTTGAGCGGGGCAGGCGCCTGCTGGCGCAGTTCGGCAAATTGCTGAGGGTCCAGCTCTGCCGAGTACATGGCGCGGCCGCGTTCGATCAGATTGTGGGCCTCGTCCACCAGCACCACCACGCGCCAGTCGTTGGCCTGGCGCAGGGCGTGGAGCAGGGCGCTGGAATCGAAGTAGTAGTTGACGTCGCCGACCACGACGTCGGACCAGCGCGCCAGTTCCTGGCCAAGGTAGTAGGGGCAGATGCCGTGGTTCCGCGCCAGGTCGCGCACGTGGGCCTGATCCCAGGATCTGATCGCCTGCGCCGATGCGCGCGCCGCCGGCAGGCGATCATAGAAGCCGCGCGCCAGCGGGCAGGACTCGCCATGACAGGCCTTGTCGGGATGCTCGCAGGCGTTGTCCCGCGACACCAGTTCGAGCACCCGCAGGTGCGGTGGATCCGACCCGACTTCAGTTCGGAGTTGCTCCAGCGCGTCCAGCGCCAGGCGTCGTCCGGTGGTCCTGGCGGTCAGGTAGAACACCCGGTCGATGTCGCCCAGCGGCATTGCCTTGAGCGTGGGAAACAGGGTGCCCAGGGTCTTGCCGATTCCGGTGGGCGCCTGCGCCAGCAGGGCGCCACCGTCGCGGCAGCGCCGGTAGACGGCCTCGGCCAGGCCACGCTGTCCGGCATGCATCGCCGGGTAGGGAAAATCCAGTGCCGCCATCGCGGCATTGCGCCGCAGCCGGTGCGCGCCCTGCTGCAGGGCCCAGTCCAGGAAGCGCTGTGCCTGCGTGTCGAAGAAGTGGTGCAGGTTCGCGGCGTCGAAGTCCTCGGTGAACGGTGTTTCCTGCTCGCGGTCGAGGTCCAGATACACCACCCGCAGCCGCAGCGTCGCCAGTCCCTGCTGATGGCACAGCATGGCGCCGTAGAGCTTGAGCTGCGCCCAGTGCAGCGCGCGATGGTGCGGGGGGATGCGGGTCACCGCGCCGCGATGGGTCTTGATCTCCTCCAGCGCCTGCTCCCGCGGCCAGTAACCGTCGGCACGGCCGCGAACCTCCAGACTCCGGTACTGACGGCTCAACGGGACCTCGCGCTGGTATCCCGGCCCGCGAGCGGCGGCGACGCGGGCGTGACCGAGCTGGCCCTCGGCCGACGTCGGCGCCGGGGTGAAGCGCAGGTCCAGGTCTCCGGACTTGGCGGTGAACGCGCACAGTTCTCGCACCGACACCCGGTACAGGATCGAAGGCGCCTCGGCCGTCATGCCGGACCCGCGCCGAGCCGGAGCTGGGCCGGCTCGGCGTCCACGGCATCGGCGCCGCGTCGGGCCAGCGCCATCCAGACCGACAGCTCCGGTTGCAGCAGGCGTCGTGGCGAGGCGCGCCCCAGTCTCAGGCAGTGGCCGTCGTGGCAGGTGTCGGTGGTGTCGGCCCACAGGACCCCGCTGTCCTCCGGTATCTCGTGCAGTTGCGCCAGCCCGCGAGGCATCACGTAGAAGAATTCGCTTGAAAGGGCAATGTAGGCGGCGCGCTTGTCGGCCCGCTGCAGGTCGGACAGCAGGTCGGCGCGGTGCACCTTGATCTCGTGGATGACCGGACGCGTGCCGGCCGCCAGCGAGGTGTTGCGGATCGAGTAGACATCCGGCCGGCAGGGCTTCCACGTCGCCCCGACGCGTGCGCGCAGATTCAGGTCGCGCCAGACCAGGCGGCCGGCGCGCGCCAGTTCCAGGGCCACGCGCTCGACCAGGGCCTCGTGCGCCGACTTCGCGCCGCGGTTGCGCACCAGTGCCGCGCCCAGCGAATCGATGCCCGCTGCGGTCAGGCCGATGTGCTCGCCACCGTGCGGCTGCGGACGGCGTTCGATCAGCCCTGCGCCGAGCAGTTCGATCTCCAGGTTGTCGTGACAGGGCCAGCCCGCGGAGCGGTAATAACTGCGCAGGCGCCGGGTCAGGGCGCGCTGGTGTCGGGCATTGTGATCGTTGCGGGGCATGCGCGCATGCTGGCGAATCGGCGCAGGTTTCGCACCCCGAGCCCGGGCGGATGGGTCCTGCTCCGGGGCTGACGGCGCTGCGACGGACCGAACTTCGAACGTCGGATGTCGCTCGAAGGTCGATGTTCCGATCTGCAAGCTTGCGTTGGCCCGGGCTGCTGCCGCATGCCGTGCATGGCGGCGTGCTGGCGCTGCTGCTGGTCGCGGCGCTGGCGATTCCCGCGCCGGGCGCGGCGGCGTCGCTGCGCTATGACTGGCAGGATCGTTTCGAGCGTGATGATCGACTGCGCCTGCAGCGCTGGATCGACGCCACCCAGGCCGGGCTCGAGCGCCTGGTGGGCCCGCTGGACCTGGAGCTGCGGGTGCAGATGCGTCGCCACGACCGTGCCCGCGAACCGGTGCCCTGGGCGCAGACCCTGCGTGCGCGGCCGCAGGGGGTGCGCTTCCACGTCGACCCGGCGTACCCGGACAGCGCGTTCTACGGCGACTGGACTGCCGCCCACGAGCTGTCGCATCTGGTGCTGCCCTATCTGGGTGACGGTGGCTCCTGGTTTTCCGAGGGCTTCGCCAGTTACATGCAGTACCAGGTCCTGGCCGAGATGGGCGCACTCGAACACGCCGATCCGATGCCCATCTATCGCCGCCATCTGGATGCCGCCCGGGCCGGCTACCCGTACGGCGAACAGCCG
The DNA here is from genome assembly GCA_021773655.1 of Panacagrimonas sp. Taxonomy (GTDB): domain Bacteria; phylum Pseudomonadota; class Gammaproteobacteria; order Nevskiales; family Nevskiaceae; genus Panacagrimonas. Next base: position 946 of record JAJFJX010000380.1, on the reverse strand, counting down.
TTCGCACACGCCGCGGCCTCGCTGCGACGGGCCGGTCGCTACTCGGTGATGTACTGGGGCGGGGCGGTCTATTTCCTGCGCGTGGACGCCGCCCTGCGCGAGCGTCACCGGACGCTGGTCGATGTGCTGCGCGAGTACCTGGCCTGTTGCCGGCGCGACCACGACCGGCTCGATGACCTGGTGGCGCGTCTCGACGGACTGACCGGAGACCGGCTGTTTTCGCGCGAGCTGCAGCGCATGCGCAGCGAACCCGGGTTCCCGCGCTGGCCGGAGCGCTGAGAGCCGTGGCCCTGGCCTGGCATCCGGTCTCGACCTCGGGGATCAGAAATTCAGCGTGCAGCAGCCCAGGTCGATGCCTTCGGCGGCGTCGGCCACCTGCACCGCCGGGGCCAGGGCGTACAGCCAGCACTTGCCCTGCCGCTGTGCGCGGACCAGGCCGCCTCGGCGCAGCAGCGCCAGGTGATGAGACAGCAGGGTCTGTTCCACGCCCAGTCGCGACGCGATCTCGTTGACCGACAGCGCGCCGCCGGCGATCAGCCGCAGCACTGCCAGGCGGGTGGGCTCGGCCAGCAGCCGCAGGCGTCCGGCGCAGGAGCCGATGTCAGCCCTGGCGGCCTTCGACATAGGCCGCGGTGAGCGGATGCCCGGGCCGGCCGAAGATGTTCCCGACGCTGTCATGTTCGATCAGTTCTCCACTGCCCTGGCGGGTCCAGAACATTGCCACATGGTCAGCCACGCGGCGCGCCTGCGCCAGATTGTGCGTCACCAGCACCACCGTGTATCGCTGGCGCCAGCCCAGGATCAGGTCCTCGACGGTGGCGCTGGCCTGCGGATCGAGCGCGCTGCAGGGCTCATCCAGCAGCAGCACCTCCGGCTGCAGAACGATGGCGCGCGCGATGCACAGGCGCTGTCGCTGGCCGCCGGACAGCGACAGCGCCGGCGTCTG
>JAJFJX010000379.1 GCA_021773655.1 Panacagrimonas sp. | reverse complement strand
GCACGGTCACGCCGCGCCCGCAACCCGGCAATCCGCGCCCGCGCATGTTCCGGCTGCCGCAGGCGGCGGCGCTGATCAACCGTCTGGGTTTCAACAACAAGGGTGTGGACCATCTGCTGGCGCAGGTCCGGGCATCGGACTACCGCGGCGTGCTGGGCATCAACATCGGCAAGAACGCCGATACGCCGATCGGCCGGGCCGCGGACGATTACCTTGCCTGCCTGCGCAAGGTGCACGCGCTGGCGGGCTACGTCACGGTCAACATCTCCTCGCCCAACACGCGCAATCTGCGCGATCTGCAGTCCGACGAGGCACTCAACGGCCTGCTCGGGCGCATCGCCGCCGAGCGCGAGGTGCTGGCCCAGCGCCAGGGACGGCGCGCCCCGCTGCTGGTCAAGATCGCGCCCGATGTCGACACTGCGCAGCTCGACGTCATCGCCCGCGCGGCGCAGGACCACGGGATCGACGGGCTGATCGCCACCAACACCACGCTGTCACGCGAGGGTGTCGAGAACCTGCCCGAGGGCGGCCAGCAAGGGGGGCTGTCCGGTGCACCGCTCAAGGATCGCGCCGACGCCGTGCTGGCCGGGCTGCGCCAGCGCCTGGGACCGGACTTCGTGCTGGTCGGGGTCGGCGGGATCGGCTCGGCTTCGGATGCACGTGACAAACGTGCCGCCGGCGCCGACCTGGTGCAGATCTACACCGGTTTCATCTACCGCGGCCCGGCGCTGATCGCGGACTGCGCGCGCGCGCTGGCGGCCCTGCCCCATGCCTGAGCCCTGGCCGCTGCCTTGATTGCTGCACCGCGGTGTGCTCGCTAGAGTCCCGTGTTCTGATCGACCTTTTCACGGGGATATCGCTTTCATGCGCAAGCTTCTTGTCGGTGTCTTTTCGGCTGCGGTCCTGCTGGCCCCGGCGTCTGCCGGCGCGGTCAACACCGATGGTTATGAGCTGCCCTACGGCCTGCTCGGCGGCGTCTACGAGTTCGAGGATTCCGACCGCGATTCCGACAACGGGGTGGGGTTCTTTGGCGGTGTCGGATTTCCGTTGTCCAGCCGCCCCGGCGAGGCGCTGGAAGTCAGCCTCCACAGTCTGACGCGCGAGCGCAACATCGATGGTGGTGACGACTATCAGTACAGCCTGTTCGCCCATTGGGTGCGCGATCTGACTGCGCCCCGGGCCTACGGTGAGGTCAAGCCCTTCGTGCTGGTGGGTGTGGGGGCGATCCAGGAGGATGTGAGCGGCGACGATCACCTTCACGCCGGGCTCGACGCCGGCCTCGGTGCGCTGTTTCCGCTGCCATTGCGAGGCTGGGCGGTCCGCGGCGAGGCCCTGGCCCGGGCACAGATCAACGACGAATCGGTGCCCGGCGAGGATTATCTGCTCGATTTCCACCTGCGCCTGTCGCTGCAGATCCCGCTGGACTTCTTCCCGACGCCGGCGCCGCCGGAGCTGCCGCCAGCACAGGACTGCCCGACGCGGGTGGTCGACCCGGTCAGCGGGCGCAGCGACTGTCTGTCTGATTCGGACCGCGACGGTGTCGCTGACGGCCAGGATCGGTGCCCCGGCACGCCCACCGGCACCGCGGTCGATGCACAGGGCTGCACCGTGGTCGGCGTGCTGATCGATTCGGACGACGATGGCGTGCTCGACGATGTCGACGCCTGCCCCGGCACGCCGCCCGGAATGATCGTGGACGGCACCGGCTGCCTGATCGATCAGTCGGTGGTTCTGCGCGCGGTGCAGTTCGAGGCCGGGTCGGCGCGCCTGACCACCGATGCGCGCCGCGCCCTGGACGAGGTTGCGCGCACCTTCAAGAACCAGCCTGGCCTGCATGCGCAGATCACCGGCCACACCGACGACGCCGGCAACGACAACTTCAACCTGGTGCTGTCCCAGCAGCGTGCCGAGTCGGTGCGCCAATACCTGGTCGGCAAGGGCGTTGCGCCGCGGCGGCTGGTGGCGCTGGGCCTGGGCGAAGCCCAGCCGGTGGCCGACAACCTCACAGAGGAAGGCCGGGTCGCCAACCGCCGCGTCGAGTTCAGGGTCAGCGTGCAATAGGAGATGCCCGTGCCCCCGTCCGGAACCAGGGCTGTACCGCCAGCGGTCGCCTCGCCATGCATCGGAGTCTGTCAGCTCGATGCCGGTTCGGTGTGCCTGGGCTGCGGGCGGCAGATGGCGGAGATCGTCGAATGGCCGCGGGCCGATCCGGCCCGGCAGCGCGAAATCAGCCGCCTTGCGCGACAGCGCCTGGCGGGCCGGTCCTCCTCCGGGGCCGATTCATGAAAGCCGCCCGCCGCGAAGACTTTCGCCACTTCACCCGCCTGCAGACCCGCTGGGGGGATGTCGACCGCATCGGCCACGTCAACAACGCGAAGTATTTCACCTACGAAGAGCAGGCCCGCACCAGCTATTTCGAGCAGCGCCTGAACGCGGCCGGGCAGGGAGCCGACATCATCCTGGCGCACGTCGGCTGCGATTTCCTGGTGCAGGTCCATCACCCCTCGGACATCGACTACGGCATCCGCGTCACCCGCATCGGCCGCTCCAGCCTGCACACCGAGGGCGCCCTGTTCATCGGCGAGGTCTGCCACGCGCGCACCCGGGGCGTCCTGGTGTGGTTCGACTTCGCACTGCAGAAAACCGCGCCGCTGCCGGAGGCATTGCGCGAAGCGATCCGCAGCTACGAGGTGGTGGCGCCGGAGGAAGGCTGAACGCTGCACGCGCGCAGGCTGGGGCGCAGGCCGGCGTCGGCATCGGCGTTTCGTGCAGACGCACGCGACTGCCTTTCGGACCCCTGCCTTGCCCACTACAGGCCCAGCGCCACCATCTCCCGCGCCACGCCGGATTCCTCCCAGCAGGTGTTGAATCCGCGCAACTGGCTGCGCGCCACCATGGGGGCGTCGGCGTAATGCCTGGCCTCGACCAGTTCGGGAGATCCGCGATGCAGCAGCGCCGTCTCGTCGGCAATCAGGAATTCCTCGCGCAGCTTGTGGCGGGACGCCGGCACGGCGCGGAATTCGACGCGACTCGACAGCAGGCGGCCGAACTCGATCAGGCGCACGCTGTTGCGCACCGCGGCGGCGGGATCGTGCACCAGCACCCGCAGGCGGGCGCGGCGATGCTGCAGGACGAATTCGCGCAGGTTGTCGACGAAGGCCTCGCTGCCGAACAGGCGCCGGTCCAGGTCGACGCTCATCATCGCCAACTGGTAGCGGGCCGCTGACACCACCTCCAGTGCGGCCCGGGCAAAGCCCTCGATGCCGGTCACGGTTTCGAACGTCGGCGTGCCAGGGTTGCTGTTCCCCGGCGCGGTGTCGGTTCCGTCCGTGCGGCTCATGAGGTTCAGCCCTGGCGTGCCTGGGCCGGTGCGTTGCCGACATAGGCGGCCGGGGTCATCGCCAGCAGCCGCTGCTTGTCGGCGTCGGGGATGTCGAGTTGCTCTACAAACCCGCGCAGCGCGTCGCGACCGACCTTGTGTCCGCGCGTCAGCCGTTTGAGCTGCTCATAGGGCTCGGGCAGTCCATAGCGCCGCATCACGGTCTGGATCGCCTCGCCGAGCACCTCCCAGTTGTCCTCCAGATCGCGGCCCATGCGCCAGGCATCGGCTTCGAGCTTGCCGATGCCCTTGACGATGGACTGCAGCGCGATCAGCTGGTGGGCGATGCCGACCCCAAGGTTGCGCAGCACGGTGGAGTCGGTGAGATCACGCTGCCAGCGCGAGATCGGCAATTTCTCGGCCAGGTGCTGCATCACCGCGTTGGCGATGCCCAGGTTGCCTTCGCCGTTTTCGAAGTCGATCGGATTGACCTTGTGCGGCATGGTCGAGGAGCCGACCTCGCCGTCGACCGTCTTCTGGCGGAAATAGCCCAGCGCGATGTAGCCCCACAGATCGCGGCAGAAGTCGATCAGCACGGTGTTGATCCGGGTCAGCACGTGGAAGTACTCGGCGATCCAGTCATGCGGCTCGATCTGCGTGGTGGCCGGACTCAGATCAAGCTCCAGCGCCGCGACGAAGCCTGCGGCAAAGGCCGGCCAGTCGACCTGCGGATAGGCGGCCAGGTGGGCGCTGTAGTTGCCGACCGCGCCGTTGACCTTGGCCAGGCAGCGGACCTCCACGAACTGCTCGCGCTGGCGCAGCAGGCGTTGTGCGTACACCGCCATCTCCTTGCCCAGCGTGCTGGGCGAGGCCGGCTGGCCGTGGGTGCGCGCGAGCATCGGCTGGTCGGCGTAGCGGCGAGCCAGAGTGAAAATCAGGCCGATCAGGCGGTCGATCTGCGGCAGCAGGATGTCGCGCCTTGCGTCTCGCAGCATCAGCGCGTGGCTGACGTTGTTCATGTCCTCGGAGGTACAGGCAAAATGCAGAAATTCCTTGACCTGACCGAGTTCGGCGTGGCCGCCGATCTTTTCCTTGAGGAAGTACTCCACCGCCTTGACGTCGTGGTTGGTGGTGGACTCGATGGTCTTGATGCGCTGCGCGTCCTCGATGCCGAAGCCGTCGGCAATCTGCTGCAGGCGCTGGTGCGCGGCGTCCGACAGGCTGGGAACCTCGACGATCCCGGGATGCTCGGAAAGCTGCAGCAGCCAGCGCACCTCGGCCACCACGCGGTAGCGCATCAGGCCGTACTCGCTGAAGATCGGGCGCAGGTCCACGGTTTTTTCGGCGTAACGGCCGTCGATGGGCGAAATGGCGGACAGCGAGGAAAGATTCATCCGTCGGAGGCAGGCAAACCAGGACGCGCAGTGTAGTTCATGAACCTGCCACGCCCTCATCCACCCGGGAGTCGGCGCAGACGCCGTCGGAGTTCTCAGGAGTCCACATGAGCAGAAATCCATCATCCGGGCCGCCGCCGCGGCGGATCGAGCACGACAGTCTGGGTCCGGTGCAGGTCCCTGCCGACGCGCTGTGGGGTGCGCAAACCCAGCGCGCGATCGACAACTTCCCGATCTCCGGGCAGCGGCTGCCGGCGCGCTTCATCCACGTGCTGGGCCTGATCAAGGCGGTGGCAGCCCAGGCCAACGCCGAACTCGGCCTGCTGCCGCGGGGCCTGGCGCGGTCCATCCGCGCCGCGGCGCTGGCGGTGCACCGCGGCGAGCACGACGAGCAGTTCCCGGTCGACGTGTTCCAGACCGGCTCCGGCACGTCCACCCACTTGAACGCCAACGAGGTCATCGCGCGCCTGGCCACGCGGGCCGGCGGGCGAGAGGTGCACCCGAACGATCACGTCAACCTGGGGCAATCCTCCAACGACACCATCCCGACCGCCATCCACGTCGCCGCGGCACTGGCGCTGACCCAGGAGCTGGTCCCGGCGCTGCGACACCTGCGGTCGGTGATCGACGCGCGAGCCCGTGCCCTGCGCGGCGAGGTCAAGACCGGGCGCACCCACCTGATGGACGCGATGCCGCTTCGTTTCGACCAGGAACTGTCGGCGTGGTCACAGCAGGTCGCCAACGCACAGGCGCGCCTCGATGCCAGCATGCCGAGGCTATTGCGCCTGGCGCAGGGCGGGACTGCGGTGGGCACCGGCATCAATGCCCACCCGGACTTTGCAGCGCTGTTCGCCCAACACCTGAGCCGGCGGACCGGACTGCGCTTCGTGTCCAGTCCCAATGCCTTCGAGAGTCTGGCCAGCCAGGACACCGCGTCCGAGGTGTCCGGACACCTGCGGGTGCTGGCGGGGGCGATGATGAAGATCGCCAACGACCTGCGCTGGATGAACTCCGGTCCGCTGGCCGGCCTGGGAGAGATCGAACTGCCGGCCCTGCAGCCGGGCTCGAGCATCATGCCGGGCAAGGTCAACCCGGTGATCCCGGAGGCGGTCTGCATGGTCGCTGCGCGCGTCTATGGCAACGACGCCACCATTGCCCTGGCGGCCCAGTCCGGCAGCTTCCAGCTCAACACCATGCTGCCGCTGATCGCCCACGACCTTTTGCAGTCCATCGCCCTGCTGGGACAGGCAGCGCGACTGCTGGCCGATCGCGCCATCGAAGGGTTCACGGTCAAATCCGCGCACATCGCCCAGACCCTGGCACGCAATCCGGTGCTGATCACCGCGGCCAATGCAGCTCTGGGCTATGCCAAGGGCGCAGCCATCGCCAAGCGGGCCTATCGCGAGGGTCGGTCGGTGCTGGAAGTCGCCGGCGAGGACACTGACCTGCCGGCGCAAGAGTTGGCCCGGCTGCTCGATCCGCTGGCGCTGACCCGTGGCGGGCTGGCCGGGCGCCCGGCCCGCAAGCGGCGCACGCGTACGCGTCGCTGAGCACAGCACGACAGCCCGCCGTTGTCGCAAGTGCATTGCATGCAAGTGCCTGCAAGTGCCTGCAAGTACCTGCCACTCACGTCGATGCGCAGGATGGCGCGCACGCCCGCCATATCGACCTGCCCTGGTCGATCTGCACCTGGCCGCCGCTGGTATCATCGGTTCAATTACGGCTGAGCGTTTCAGCCGCCCAGGCTCCTGGCCGACCAAGCCCCAAGGAGACCGACCCATGAAAAGAATTCTGCTGATCCTGCCGCTGGCCTGGCTGGCACTGCTGTTCTGGCCGGCAGCGGCCGACTTCGCAGCGCAGCCGCCGCCGCTGGAAGTGGAGTCGGCCTGGGTCCGCCAGCCGCCGCCCGGCGCGACCGTGGCGGCCGGCTATCTGCGCCTGCACAATCCCGGCGACACGACGCTGCGGGTCAGCGGTGTCGAGGTCGCTCCGTCGGTGGCGCGCAGTGCCGAGATCCACGGCATGGAGATGCGCAACGGCACGATGCGCATGCGACACCTGGTCGAAGGCGTGGAACTGGCCCCCGGTGCCAGCGCCGAGCTGGCGCCGGGCGGCAGGCATCTGATGCTGTTCGGAATCCTCCAGTCGCTGCAGGAAGGCGACCGTGTCGGGCTGACGATCAGGCTCGAAGACGGGCGGAAGGTCACGGTGGCGGCGGACGTGCAGCGGGACGCGCCGTGAAGGCCCGGCCGGCGCGGATGCCATAGACAGGCACTGGTTCATCCAGGATCCCCGGCCGGCGTCATCGCCGCCTGGGCGGGAATGACGTGGGCTCCGTGTCCGGGTTCACTGCCGGGACGGCAGGCTGGATTGTTCGGCGCGGCCTTGGCATCTTCGGGCGCATCCCGTGACCCCCGGCGATCCCATGAGCCTTTCTTCCAGACCTTCCGCGGCCTCGGCCCCGGCCCCGGCCACCGCATCGCTGCCACGCGACCCATTTCTGGTCGATCTGCAACGTGCCCACCCGGATTTCGCGGTGCGCTGCATCTTCGACGTCGGCGCCAACATCGGGCAGTCCGTGGACCGCTACCGTCGTGCCTGCCCGGACGCAGTGATCCATGCCTTCGAGCCGGTGGCCCGGAGCCACGCTGTGTTGCTGGAGCGCTTCGGCCACGACGCCGGCGTGTTCTGCAGGCGCCTGGCGCTGGGGTCGACCGTTCGGGCCGACGCCCTGATGCGCGCGGCAGGCACCTCCACCGACAACCACCTGCTCGCCGGCACACCGCGGCCTGGCCTGCCGGTGGAGCATGTCCAGGTGAGCACCGGCGAGGCCTACTGTTCGGCACAGGGCGTGGATCGGATCGACTTTCTCAAGATCGACGCCGAGGGTCACGACATGGAGGTACTCAAGGGCTTCCTGGGCCTGCTGCGGGGTCACCGGATCGGATTCGTGCAGGTCGAGGCGTCGATGAATCCGGGCAATCGGCGGCACGTCCCGTTCGCACAATTCACGGCCCTGCTCGAACCCCTGGGGTATTACCTGTTCGGGCTCTATGACCAGGTGCGCGAACTGCGCGAAGGCCGGCCGGCCTTGCGGCGCAGCAACACGGTGTTCGTCAGCCAGCGCCTGCCGCCCTGGTCGCAGCCACGCCGCAATCCGGAAGCCGCACTTCAGCGCAAAGGCGCGAATCGAACAGCGACAGATTAAGGACGTCGAGGAGTTTCATGGGCGGCCTTTGTCACCGGAAAGGTGAACACGGTCCACGTCGTTTTACATTGCGTCCTGCGCGTCAAGCCGCCATTTGCGGAGTAAATGGGCCGATGCCGGCGGCCGTGGATGCCGCGCGGGTATTGGCGCAGGGCCGGCGCAGGGCCGGCGCAAGGATCAGGCGAGCACATTCATCGCCTGATCGAGTCGGCTTACCGCCGTGACCTCCATCTGCAGCTTGACGCTTTTGCGCGGCTTGTTGGCCTCGGGTACCAATGCGCGCTTGAAGCCCTGCTTGGCGGCCTCCACCAGGCGTTCCTCGCCGCCCTGCACCGGGCGGATCTCGCCGGCCAGGCCGACTTCACCGAACACGATCAGGTCGGTCGGCAGCGGTCTTCCGCGAAAACTCGACAGCGCGGCCAGCAGCAGCGGCAGGTCGGCGGCGGTCTCCTGGATGCGCATGCCGCCGACGACGTTGACGAACACGTCCTGGTCGCCCAGCGCGATGTCACCGTGGCGGTGCAGCACCGCCAGCAGCATGTTCAGCCGGTTGCCCTCCAGGCCCAGCGCCACGCGCCGCGGGGTGCCGATCATGGATCGGTCCACCAGCGCCTGCACCTCCACCAGCATCGGACGTGAGCCCTGGCGCGTGACGGTGATGACGCTGCCCGGCACCGCCTGCTCGTGGCGCGAAAGGAACAGCGCAGACGGATTGCTCACTTCCTTGAGGCCACCGTCGGTCATGGCAAACACGCCCAGCTCGTTGACCGCGCCGAACCGGTTCTTGACCGCGCGGATCAGACGGAAGCGCGAGCCGGGGTCGTGCTCGAAATACAGCACGCTGTCGACCATGTGCTCGAGCACGCGCGGACCGGCGATCGCGCCTTCCTTGGTGACGTGGCCCACCAGGATCACGGTGGTGCCGCTGGCCTTGGCGTGGCGCACCAGTTGGGCCGAGCACTCGCGCAGTTGCGACACCGATCCTGGCGCCGAGTCCAGCGCCTCGGTGTACAGGGTCTGGATGGAGTCGATCACCACCAGGCCGGGCCGGCTGGCCGACAGGGTCGCCAGGATGGTTTCCACCGAGGTTTCGGCCAATGCCGGCAGGTCCAGTCGCGGCAGACCCAGACGCTGGGCGCGCATGGCGACCTGGCTCAGCGATTCCTCGCCGGTGACATAGAGCGTGTCCATGCGCCCCTCCACCGCCGCCAGCACCTGCAGCAGCAAGGTGGACTTGCCGATTCCGGGATCGCCGCCGATCAGGATCACCGCGCCGCGTACCAAGCCGCCGCCGAGCACGCGGTCCACCTCCGGCATGCCGCAGGCGACGCGCGGTGCGGACTCGGCCTCGACCTCGTTGAGGCGGCGGATGCGGGTGGCCTGCCCCGGCACTGCCCGTGCCGCCCCGCCCCGCGTCGGCGCGGCGGCGGTTTCGACCAGGCTGTTCCAGGCCCCGCAGTCGGCGCACTGGCCGGACCATTTGGAGGCGCTGGCGCCGCAGTTCTGACACACGTAGGCGGTCCGGACCCTGGGCATGCTGTTGGTGGCGGCTCGAAGGGTAGGCAGATGGAGCCGCCAGTGTAGTGCCGCTCGCCTGGAAGACCCGATTCGCCGCTGCATTCCTGTGTGGGGCAGGGCGCGACGACGTGCCATGGATGGCGCGACATGGACGGCGCGTCATGGTGGGCCACTGCGGGGAGGCGAAACGCAGGCAGGCGCAGTTAAAGATGCCGGGCATGTGTTCGAGCAGGCGAGCAGCACTACACTTGCGCTGGAGCCGCCGGCCGGTCTGGCCGACGCCGAACGCACGCAGATCCGGCAACGCTTCTTGGCCGAGGTCGCGGCGGTGGGTCGCCTCAGTCCTCTGGCATCGGCACGTCGTGCAGATTTACGATGTCGGCGAGGATCGCGAGCTGGCGCACATCGCGATGGAGCTGATCGAGGGCAATGACCTGAGTCGCCATACCCGATGCTGCAGGCTGTCGTCGGCGCCCGAAATCCTGGAGCGACCGAGGCGCGCGGCCGAGGCCCCGGGCTGCGCCCACGTCCAGGGCTCGGCCGCCGTGCTCGGCGCGCCGGCGTACCGGAGCCCGGAGCAGTCGCCCGGCACACCACTGGACGGACGTTCCGGCCCGTTCTCGCCGGGGGTCGGTGCCTGCCGGTTGCCGACCGGGCAACTGCCGTTCGGCGTCGACACGCAGCCGCGGTTGATGCAGGACATCGCCCCCCGGACGCCCCTGGCGCCGAGCCGTGCGCACCGCGAGCTGCCGACGGCACTCGAACCGATCAAGATGCGACCGCTGCACGAGCAGCCCGGTGCATGCTCCCCCTGCGGTGCCGACCCGGCCGCCGACCTGCGCGCATCGGCCGCGCGCCTGACCTGAGGGACCACCTGCATGGCACTGGAGGGTCGCATTGCCACCGCGCTGCGCACCGACGTCGGCAAGCTGCGCGACAACAACGAAGATGCGGTGGCCGAAGACGGCGACATCGGCCTGCTGGTCCTGGCCGACGGCATGGGCGGCTACAACGCCGGCGAAGTGGCCAGCGGCATGGCCATCGCCACTATCGTCTCGACGGTGCGTAACGGCCTCGCGGACCTGACGCTGGGCCACGCCGACGCCAGCACACCGGGACCGGAGGCTCACCTGCTGGAACAGGCGATCACCTGCGCGCATCGCGAGATCTTCGAGGCCGGGACCGCGCAGGAGAACCTGTCCGGCATGGGCACCACGGTGGTCGCGGTGTTGCTGCACGACAACCGGATGAGCGTTGCGCACGTGGGCGATTCGCGCCTCTATCGCTGGCGCTTCGGCACCCTGCGTCAGGTGACCCGCGATCACTCGCTGCTCGAAGAACTGGTGGCCAACGGGCAATTCAGCCGTGTGGAGGCGGCCTCGATGGTGCGCAAGAACATCGTCACTCGTGCCCTGGGCGCCAACCCGGAGGTCCAGGTGGAGCTGCAAGTGGAGGCGCTGGAAGTGGGCGACACCCTGTTGCTGTGTTCGGACGGGCTCACCGACATGGTGCCGGACGAGTTGATCGGACTAAGCTTGCACCGCTACGGGGATGATCTGGACGCGGCTGCCGAGAATCTGGTGGAACTGGCGCTGGCGGCCGGGGGGCGCGACAACGTGTCGGTGGCACTGGCGCGGGTGGACCGGCCCTACGGACGCGGCCGGGCCTGGTACTCGCGGCTGATCGACTGGATCTGATCCGGGTCCGGCCAGGCGGCCCGCAGGCAGCGGGTGCAAGCCTGAAAGAGCAGTCGAACGCGAGGAGCGCAAGTGGGGCAAGGGGCGCAAGGGGCAGCAAGCAAGAACATCAAGCAAGTCGCAAGCAAGATCGACCTGGTCTGTATTCATCTTTTGGGGTGAGCGGCACCTTCCGGACCGGAAAAGCCTGAGGCGTCGTTTCTGTTCGCGATGCGCCCTGGCGTTGAGCCGCGGTTTCCGGGGCAAGCGGGACCTACGCGGGATGTGCGCGGGATGTAGACGGGGAATACCGGGGGCATTCATGAGCAAGCTGGTCATCACCGACACCGAGGGCCGGGTTCGCGATTTCGAGCTGACCCGGGAGCGGGTGACCATCGGCCGCCTGCCCGGCAACGACATCGTGCTGTCCGACAAGGCCGTATCTGGCCGCCACGCGCTGATCATCAACATTCTCGACGATTCCTTCCTCGAGGACCTGGGCTCCACCAACGGCACCCAGGTCAA
>JAJFJX010000378.1 GCA_021773655.1 Panacagrimonas sp. | reverse complement strand
TGCGCGCGCATTTCTGGCCGTGCAAGAGGAATTCGGCAGTTTTGATCGTTACCTGTGGAACTGGGTGGGCGGCAAACCCCTGCTCAATCATTGGAACGAACTCAAGCAGGTGCCGCCACGGACCGAGTTGTCCGACCGCCTCAGCAAGGACCTGCTCAAGCGCGGCTTCAAGTTCGTGGGCAGCACCATCGTCTACGCGTATCTGCAGGCGATGGGGGTGGTCAACGATCACCTGACGAGTTGCCATCGGCACCCTGCCTGCGGGGCCTGAGCCGGTGCCAGTCGTGCCTTCGGCGGCAGCAGGATTGGGGCCGACGGCCCCGCGGAGTGGCGAAGAATTGGAGGTTTTTCGCACCGGAACCGGTCGGCGGGAAGCCTCATCTGCGTGAATTGCCGCCCATCAGTTCGGCCAATCCGCGGCCCAGCGACGACGCGCCGCCCAGGCTCCAGCCACCGTCGACCGGCAGCACCACACCGCTGACGTACTCGGCCTGCGGGCTGGACAGCCACATGCAGGCGTCGGCGATGTGATCGACCGTGCCCAGACGCTTGAGCGGCACGCTGTCCACCGTCAGTTGCATTGCCTCGGGCGTCGGTGCCAGGCGCCGCATGCCTTCGGTGTTGTCGATCGGTCCGGGCACCACCGAGTTCACGCGCACCCCGGCCGAACCCCATTCCAGCGCGGCGACGCGCGTGATCATGTCGACGCCGGCCTTGGCGGCGCAGACGTGCATCTGGGACTCCATCGGCAGAAAGGCCTGCGGCGCGGAGATATTGACGATGCTGGCGCCCGGCTTGCTCAGGTGTGGAAAGGCCGCGCGCAGGACGTGGAAAGTGCCTAACAGGTCGATGTCCACCACCGACTTGAAGCCGTTGGGCGAGATGCCCAGCGCCGGCGCCGGGAAGTTGCCGGCAGCGCCGGAGACCAGCACGTCGATGCTGCCGAACCGCGCCGCGCAATCCTCGAATGCCTGTTCGACGGCCCCGGCGTCGCGCACGTCCAGTGCGTATCCGGCGGCGCGGCCGCCGTGCGCCTGCAGTGCGCGGACTGCGGCATCGACCTTGTCCTGCGAGCGCGATGCCACGCTCACCGTGGCGCCGGCCCTGGCAAAGGCGTGCGCCGTCCCCAGATTGATTCCGCTGGTGCCGCCGACGACGAACACATTCCTGCCGCTGAAGTCGAACACTGTAGTCATGCGTCGCTCCGGTTGATCCCTTGATGAGTCGGGATTATGGCGCGCACGTGCCGGTCGCGGCCCCGCGGATCGGTTGCGCGCCCCGGCGCCGGGGGCGGCGGCTCCGCGGGCAGTCCTGTTAGTCTCGACGCACACAAGGTCCGAATCCCGTCATGTCCGAAATCGAAGCCGCCGTCCATGTCGCCCGCAGCCAGTTCCTGGATCCGGCCGGCCTGAGCGAATCCGATCTCGACGCCGTGCTGTCCACCACGCTGGATACCGGCGCCGAGGATGCCGATCTTTACTTCCAGTACACGCGCACCGAGCACTGGTCGCTGGAAGAAGGGATCGTGAAATCCGGCAGTCACTCGGTGGAGCAGGGGGTGGGCGTGCGCGCCATCTCCGGCGAAAAGCAGGGGCTGGCGTATTCGGAGGACATCCGGCTCGATGCGCTGACCGAAGCCGCCACCGCCGCAAGCGCCATCGTGCGCGACACACGCAGCGCCCAGGTGGCGCCGCAGCGGATCGTGCAGGGCAGGGCGCTGTACCCGGCGGTGGACCCGCCGGGATCTGCCAGCGCCGATGCCAAGCTGGCCCTGTTGCGCCGTGCCGATGCTGCCGCGCGCGCGGCCGATCCCCGCGTCCGCCAGGTCATGTGTGCGCTGGCCGCGCAGTACGAGGTGGTGTTCATCGTGCGCGCCGACGGTCGCCGCGCTGCCGACGTGCGGCCGCTGGTGCGCATGGACGTCACCGTCATCGTCGAGCAGAACGGCCGACGGGAGCAGGCACACGTTGGCGGCGGCGCGCGCGCCGAACTGGATTATTTCAACGAGGATCTTCCGGAAGGCTACGCCCGCGAGGCGGTGCGCCAGGCGCTGGTGCTGCTGGATTCTGTGCCGGCGCCGGCCGGTGCCATGCCGGTGGTCCTGGGCCCCGGCTGGCCCGGCATCCTGCTGCACGAGGCCATCGGCCATGGCCTGGAGAGTGACTTCAACCGCAAGGGCACCTCGGCGTTTTCGGGCCGTATCGGCCACACCGTGGCCTCGAAGCTGTGCACGGTGGTTGACGACGGCACTCTGCCGGGCCGGCGTGGCTCGCTGAACCTGGACGACGAAGGCAATCCGAGCAGTTGCACCACACTGATCGACAACGGCCAGCTCGCCGGATACATGCAGGATTCGCTCAACGCGCGGCTGACCGGCGCGCGGCCCACCGGCAACGGCCGGCGCGAGTCCTTTGCCAGCCTGGTGATGCCGCGCATGACCAACACCTACATGCTGGCCGGGCAGTCCGACCCGGCCGAGATCATCGCCAGCGTCGCGCGCGGGCTCTACGCGGTGAGCTTCGGTGGCGGGCAGGTCGACATCACCTCCGGCAATTTCACGTTCTCGGCATCCGAGGCCTACATGATCGAGGACGGAAAGATCACGCGGCCGGTCAAGGGCGCCACCCTGATCGGCAACGGCCCCGAGGTGCTGAGCCGCGTCAGCATGGTGGGCAATGATCTCAAGCTCGACGCCGGCATCGGCATCTGCGGCAAGGAGGGCCAGAGCGTGCCGGTGGGCGTCGGCCAGCCCACGCTCAAGCTCGACAGCCTGATCGTCGGCGGCACCCAGGGTTGAACCGCGCATGATCATCGCACTGCTGATTGCATTCGCCTTTGGCGTCGGCGTCGGGGCGCTGCTTCAGGCCCACCTGAGACAGGTCGCGCTGCTCAAGCGCCGCGCGCGCGAACTGGACGACCACCGCCGCGACGATTGACCGGGCGCCGGAGTGTCCTGGATCGAACTGCGCTTCGAAAGCCGCCTCGGCGCCGATGCCGGTGTTCCCGGTCGGCGCAGTGATCCGTCATCTCCGTCGTCATCGCCGCTGCCGTCCACGTGCGCGATTCGGCGCTCCGGACGCGAGATGAGATGAAGCGTCGCCCGGGCCAGTTGCGCATCATCGGCGGGCTGTGGCGCCGACGCCTGATCGACTTCGACTCCGCCGAAGGCGTACGGCCGACACCGGATCGCGTGCGCCAGACGCTGTTCGACTGGCTGGCCCCACGAATCCAGGGCGCGGTGTGCCTGGATCTTTTCGCCGGCAGCGGCGCGCTGGGCCTGGAGGCGCTGTCACGCGGGGCGGCGCACGCCGACTTCGTCGAGCAGGGCCGGGACCAGGCGCTGGGCATCGGCGAGGCACTGCGGCGCCTGGGCGCTCAGGACCGCGCCAAGCTGATCCGGGCCGAGGCCTTGCTCTGGCTGCAGGGCGCGGCGACCCAGGCGATGCGATACGAGGTGGTGTTCGTCGATCCGCCCTATGCCGCCGATCTGATCGAACCGGTGCTACAGGGGCTTGCGCCCTTGCTCAGGGCCGACAACCGCGTTTATCTGGAGTGGCCGGCCGGCCGTGCGCCGATCCTGCCGAGCGGCTACACCTGGCTTCGGGAGAAGCAGGCGGGTCAGGTAAGCTTCGGCCTCGCTCGGTTTGCAGCCCCCGACCCGGAGACAACGACATGAGTACCATCGCCGCATACTCCGGTACCTTCGACCCCATCACGCTGGGTCACGACGACATCATGCATCGCGCCGCGCGCATGTTCCCGCGGCTGATCGTCGCGGTCGGCTCCAACGTCGCCAAGAATCCCAGCTTCTCTCTGGAGGAGCGGGTGGAGCTGATCCGGGCCGCGACCCGTGACCTTGGCAACGTGGAGGTCAAGGGCTTTTCGGGCCTGGTCGTCGATTTCGCCCGCGACCACGGCGTCACCGTGCTGGTGCGTGGTGTGCGTACGGTGGGCGACGTGGACTATGAAAAGCAGATGGCGGTGATGAACCGCGACCTGTATCCGCAGCTCGACACCGTCATGCTCACGCCCTCGCCGGAATACGCCCACCTGTCGTCCAGCCTGGTCCGCGAACTGGTCAGTCTCGGCGCGCCAGTCGAAAAGCTGGTGCCCGAGGCAGTGATCGAGCGGCTGCTGGCCCGTTTCGGAAGGCCGCGCGGCAAGGCATGAGATGCGCGTGAAGCTCGCATGAGGGTCACATGAGGATCGTCTCCCACACCTGCTCCAACACCGAGATCGTCTGCGCACTGGGCGCTGCCGACTGGCTGGTGGGTGTGGACCAGGATTCGGATTTCCCGCCCGAGGTGGTGGCGCCGCTGCCCAAGCTGGGGCGCGACCTGTCTCTGGACGTGGCCGCGGTCAAGGCCCTGGCCCCTGACCTGGTGCTCAGCTCGCAGACGCTGCCGGGGCACCAGCGGCTGGTCGAGCAGTTGCGGGCCGAGAATCTGCCCACGCTGGTGTGCGAGCCATTGTCGCTGGACGACGTGTTCGCCGACATTCGCCGCATCGCGCGCGCGCTGGACCTCGCTGAGCGCGGCGAGGCCCTGGTGTCGCAGATGCAGGACGCCATGCCCCCGGTGGAGCCGGCCGACGATGCGCCTTCG
This sequence comes from Panacagrimonas sp., assembly GCA_021773655.1. GTDB lineage: Bacteria > Pseudomonadota > Gammaproteobacteria > Nevskiales > Nevskiaceae > Panacagrimonas. The sequence continues at coordinate 1,356 of JAJFJX010000378.1, read as the reverse complement.
CTGCTGGTCGAATGGTGGCCCAAGCCGGTGATCGCCCCGACTCGCGATTCCTGGGCCACCGATCTGATCGCGCGCGCTGGCGGGCGCAATCCCTGGGGCGGGGTGGCCGGCAAGAGCGTGCCGCTGAACGACGATCAGATCCTGCGGGCGGCGCCCGACATCGTGGTGATGGCCTGGTGCGGTGTGCCGCTGCAGAATTACCGCGCGCAGATCGTGCGGCGCCGTGCTGGCTGGGAGCAGGTCCCGGCGGTGCGGCGCAACCGCATCCATCCGATCAGCGAGGCCTGGCTGGGGCGGCCGGGCCCGCGCCTGGTGGAGGGTTATCGCGCCTTGCGCGAGCTGATTTCAGCGCCGGCCTGAGCGCCCCCAACGTGCCGGCCGGCGCCCCTGTGTCTGATCCCGCGCTGTTCCGCTGCAGGCCGACCACCGGCGTCGGCGGGTTCGCTGCCGGAACGCGGCAGTGAACGCCGAACTGCTGGAGCCGGCGCTCATCGCCGTGGCGTTCGCCGCCGGTCTTTGCGCCAGTGTGCTGCGCCTGCCGCCGATGGTGGGGTTTCTGGCCGCCGGCTTCGTGCTCAACGCGCTGGGTTTCGAGTCGACCGGCGTGCTGCAGCGACTGGCCGATCTCGGGGTGACCCTGTTGCTGTTCACCATCGGCCTGAAGCTGGATGTACGGGTGCTGATGCGCGCCGAGGTATGGGGTGCGGCGAGCCTGCACATTCTGGGCTCGACCGCGATGCTGGGACTGTTCCTGGTCGCGCTCAAGGCGACCGGGCTGGTGATGATGCAGTCGCTGCAGTGGCACACGGTGCTGCTGCTGGGTTTTGCGCTGAGCTTTTCCAGCACGGTGTTCGCGGTCAAGGTGCTGGAGGAGCGCAGCGAACTGGCATCGCTGTACGGGCGCATCGCCGTCGGCGTGCTGATCATGCAGGACATCTTCGCGGTGCTTTTCCTGACCGTGTCGAGCGGCGAGTTCCCCGGCCCCTGGGCCTTGGCACTGTTGCTGCTGTGGCCCGGAGCGCTGCTGATGCGCGGGGTGCTGGGGCGGATCGGCCACGGCGACCTGCAGGTGCTGTACGGCGTGTTCCTGGCACTGGTGGTGGGCTATGCCCTGTTCGAGGCGGTCGGCATCAAGGGGGACCTGGGTGCGCTGGTGGTGGGCATGCTGCTGGCGCCGCACCGCGATGCCAGCGTGCTGGCGCGTGCCCTGTTCAATCTCAAGGAACTGTTCCTGGTGTGCTTCTTCCTGGTCATCGGGCTGGGCACGCTGCCGACCCTGGAGATGCTGGGGGTGGCGCTGGGCCTGCTGCTGATCCTGCCGTTCAAGAGCGTGCTCTACCTGCTGATCTTTTCCCG
>JAJFJX010000377.1 GCA_021773655.1 Panacagrimonas sp. | reverse complement strand
ATTGAGCGCGGTGAACAGCGCATTGGCCGGCCCATGCAGCGCAAGGCGAACGCCGCGCTCCGAAAGCCTGCGGATCAGATGCACCGGCGTATCACGCGCCTCCCCCAGGCCTTCGCTGGTCAACGCAAAGATCAGCCGGCGCGGCAGGACCCGGTGGCGCTCCATCAGTTCGAACACGAAGTTGCTGAAGTCCGGATCGCGCAACTGCCAGCCCGACAGTCCCACGATCACCGGCAGGACCGGGCGATCCAGCGCCGCACCCTCCGGCGGCGGCAGCAAGGTGCAGGCCTGGTAGACCTTCCACAGCTCGACATCCGACAGCAGGCCGGAGCGCGCCGCGGCTTCCAGCACCTCGGCGCCGGCAATGTGGCCCTGCCGCGGATGCCGCCAGGAGAAATCGATCAACACCGCTGCCGGCTCTCCATGCGCCAGGTCCACCGCCGGCGTGGCAGTGACCTCGAACTGATGCAGCGCAAAGGCCGCATGCAGGCTGCGCTCCAGCTCCAGTCGACGCCGCTTCTCCGGCGGCACCTCGACGCTGTAGACCCGATACTGGCCGCGACCGCTCTGCTTGGCCCGGTACATCGCGGCGTCGGCATGTCGCATCAGACCTTCTGCGTCGGACTCGTCGAGCGGATAGAGCGAAACCCCGATGCTCGCCGTCGGCCGCAGATCGTGCTCGGGAATCTCGAAGCCCGGCTTGAAGGCTTCGAGCAGCTTGCGCGCCAGGCCCTCGGCGTCGTCGAGTCCGCGCAGCCCCTGGGCGACCACCACGAATTCGTCTCCCCCCAGCCGCGCGACGGTATCGGTGTCGCGCAGCACGCTGGCAATGCGCTGTGCCGAGATCTTCAGCACCTGATCTCCGATGTCATGACCGTAGGAGTCGTTGACCTGCTTGAAGCGATCCAGATCGATGAAGAACACGCCGACCAGCCGACTGCTGCGCGCGGCGTTGAGCACGGCCTGGTCCAGGCGGTCCATCAGCGTGGTCCGGTTGGGCAGGCCGGTGAGCGGGTCGTGCTGGGCCAGGAAGCGCAGGTGGTCCTCGTTGGCCTCCCGATCGGTGATGTCCACGGCGATGGCCATGAACATCGGCGGCTCCTCCTCGCGGGACAGATTCAGCCGCACCTCCACCGGGTAGCTGCTGGCGTCGGCGCGCAGGTGCCTGCAGCGATAGGTGATGTGATCGAGTTCGCCGCCGCGCAGGCGCGCCAGATGGGCATGGAAGGTGTCGGCGTCCAGGTCCTGGCTGATGGCCAGCGGCGTCAGACGCCTGATCTGGGCCGGCGGGTAACCCAGATTGCGGCGCGCGCCGCGATTGACCTCGACGAAATACAGCGACTGCGCATCGAAGATGTAGACCTCCTCGGCGGCGGTATCGAGCAGCCGACCCAGGCGCTGCGCCAGGTTGTCGCTTTGCATGCGCTCGGTGATGTCGCGAAGGATCACCACCAGGCCCTCGGAGTTCTCCACGGTCATCGGCTGCACCAGCAGCTCCACCGGAAAGGTGGTGGCGTCCTTGCGCCAGCCGACCACACGCGGCAGACGGCCCTGGTAGCGCCCGCCGATATAGTCGGTCAGGTGCAGGTCCGGCACGTTCAGAAACGGCACCGGCAGCAGCTTGGTGATGGTCACGCCATCCAGATCGCCACGACCGTAGCCGAACATGCGCTGCGCGCGGGCATTGGCAAAGCGGATCACACCGGCGGTGTCGGTGGTGAGCACGCCTTCGACCAGATGGTCGATCACGCCCTGAGACAGCCGCGACTCGCGCTGCAGGCGATCGATCAGCTCGCGTCGATCATCGATCAGGTGGAACACCATCGCCACGCCGGTCGGTGCGCTGTCGGCACGCTCGCGCAGCAGCGCCGCCATCACCTCCACCGCGTGCACCTTGGCATCGCGCGCCCGCACCCACAGCTCCCGGGGCTCGTACTCGCGACCATCGCGCAGGCAGGTTTCCGCCGGCGTCACCAGCGGCGCCTGCTGCTCGTCCAGCGGATGAAACACCGAATACACCAGCCGCCCGCGGGCATCATCCGCCGCCCAGCCGGTGATCTCGGCCGCGCTGCGGTTCATGAAACGGATGCGCGCATCCGGATCGACCACGATCAACGCGCGCTTGAGCGCATCGAGCGCATGAATGCCGTGCTGGCGCAGCGCCTCGGTGACCTCCGGCTCGACGATGTCCTCATCCAGCTCGTGTTCCAGCACCCGACCGCCGGCCTGCACGCGCGTCAGCATCCGCGCATCGGACACCGGCAGCGGCCGACGGGAAATGGCGTAGGCCAGCGCCGCCGCCGTCGGAAACGCCAACAGCAGTCCGATCCACCCGACCAGGCGCAACTCGCTGACCGCACGCTCGCGCACATCCAGCGCAAACCCAGCCGAGACCGCGTAATCGATCTTGCCGATGCGGCGCGGACCCCGGTCCAGGCTCAGCGAGCCGCGCTCGCTGGTGAACCGGTACAGCCAGGCACGCACCCGCTGCGCCGCCAGCGTGGACAACAACGGGATCGCCAGGCGCTCGAAGCGGCCATCCACCGCCAGGATCGCACCGGCGGCGTCGGCGACAGCCAGATAGGTCAGGCCCAGTCCGGAATCGCGCACCAGATAGCGCACCCGGCGCACCAGCGCCTCGCCACCGCCTGCCAGAATCAGCGGCGTGAGCTCCTCGGCCGCCACGTCCAGCGCCTGGCCGCGGTTGAGATCGTCCTGCAGCCCCCCGGCCTGGAACAGCGCCCGCGCAGACAGCAGGCCGAGCAGCACCGCGGCGATCAGGCCGGCTGCAAGCGCAAGCGATTTCGGCTGTATTTTTCTGAGTGCGGCTGGCACCGGTCGGCGTCCCCGATCACGACCTTGGTTGCGCGATGAACGATTCTATCCATAACGTCCGCCCGGCCGTCGCCGGACCCAGGCCTGATCGCGCCAGCGCGACGAGCGGACAGAAAGCGCCGGACGGCCGGCATCAAGGGCCACCGGCCTTGGGCTAATGTGACGGCAGCAGTGCGGCTCCGGAGCCGCACGAACGATCTGGAGACATTGCGGATGCGGCACGGCACCGACGAGGCGGCACGACGCAGGCGACGCCAGAGCGGCGCCCACGCGGTGGAATACGCCATCATCTTCCCGGTGTTCTTCGCCCTGCTGTACGGCACCATCGCCTACGGGCTGATCTTCACCATGCGGCTGGGCTTGCAGCATGCGGCGGAGGAAGGCGCGCGGGCGGGGCTGCGGTTTCCGGGCCTGATACTGGAAGACGGCGTACCGGTCGACGCCTTGCGCGCGCGCGAACTGGCTGCGGTGAATGTGGCCTCGCAACAGGCGAGTTGGCTCAATGGCTTGTCCACCCCCACGCCACTGGCCGGCTTCTGCCCGGCAGGAACGGAGGGGGACGCCTGTGTCGAGGCGCTCTCCAGTGACACGCCATCCACGACCACCGCAGCGCAGTGCCTCACCCTTGGCCGCTGCCAGATCGTCGTGAAACTCACATACGACTACGAGAACCACCCGATCTTCCCCTCGCTGCCGGGCTTCGGGCTGATTTTTCCGAATCGCCTGGTCGGCCAGGCCCGCGCCTTGCTCGACGGCCGGGCGATCACGCCGTGAAGTGCACGACCCCGTCCTCCGGGCGCAAGCAAGCCGGCGCCGCCGCCGTCGAGTTCGCGCTGGTGTTCCCGGTGGTGTTCCTGTTGCTGTACGGATTGATCAGCTTTGGCGCCCTGCTCTACACCCAACTCGCGGTATCCCGCGCAGTCAGCGATGGCGCCATGGCCGCCAACCTGCTGTCCGACGCCTGCCGTCCCGACATCGACCCGACCTGCGTGTTCGAAGACCTCGTAGCAGGCCCGATCGCCGAAGAGGTCATCGACTCGCTGGCCACATCGCTGGTGATTCCCGGCAGCGGCGCACAGACGGTGTCGGAGCGGCGCAACACGCTCAGGCCCCTGCTCAACGGCACACCCCTGGTGGTCGGCGTGCCCACCCCCTGCGCCGACGGCAGCGGTTCCTGCATCACCATCACGCTGCGATTCCCCTACGGCGACGGCACGCGCCTGCTGCCCGCCCTCAACATTCCGGGCATCGGCGGGACCGAAGCGTGGCTGCCGGATGCACTGGTATCCGAAGCCGTCGTCAGGCTCTGACCGGGACACTCACGACATGACCGACGCCTTCCGTCCCTCGATGGCAAACCCTCGCCTGCCCCGCCAGCGAGGTTCGGTGCTGGTCAACGTCGCCGCCGGCCTGTCGCTGATGGTGATTCTGCTCAGCATCATCGACCTCGGCTTCATCTACTTCCACAAGCGGGAATTTCAGCGGGCAGCCGATCTTGCGGCCATGGCCGGAGCAAGGATGGTGCAAAACGGCGAAAACGCTGCCGAGCTCGCCGCAACCAGCAACGCAGCGGTGAATCTGCAACGCTTCACCGTGGCCTCCGCGACCGCCGACTGCGGGACCTGGGATGCGCTAGCGGAACCGCGATTCACACCCGCGATATGCGACAACGCTGTCGAAGCCATCGTCATCGGCCGTGCGCCACGGTTCCTGCCTTTCATCGGCGAACTGCAGATCAGCGCGTCGGCGATCGCCATGGTTGGCGACCCCGTGGCGGCATTCTCGGTTGGCACGCGGCTCGCGGCGCTCGGCGGCCCCAATCCTTCTGTATTGGGCGGAGTCCTGAAGGGCATCGGCATTGATACCGGGTTGAACCTGATGGACTACAACGGCCTGGCGGGCGTGAAGATCACCCCCGGCGGACTGCTGGGGGCATTGGGCATTCCCGTGTCTGCAGACCTCACCGTCGCCGACTTCAACGATCTACTTGCGGCGGAAGAAGTGACTCTGGGGCAGATTCTGGACGCCACGGCCACGCTGGCCGGCGACGACACCCTGCTGGGCCTCAATACAGCCCTGCTCAACGCGCTGCGGGTACCACTGGACGTCCCCAGTATCGATGACATCGTGGTGCCACTCGGGTCGAGCCCCAGTGAGAACGGTCTTTTCGCGGCCATCACCTCCCCGGTCGGATCGGCCCTGGACGTAAAGCTCGATGCCCTGGGCCTGATCAGCTCCGCCATAGGCGTGGCCACCGCAGGCCGGGGCGTGAGCGTAGATCTGGCAAGTCTCGGCGGGCTGGGTCCGCTGACCGGCGCAACGGTGACGGCCAGGGTCGGCGTGATCGAACCCCCGTCCATCGGCATCGGCGGCGTGGGTACCACCGCCTACTCGGCGCAGACGCGCGTGTTTGCGCATGTGAAGTTTGATTCGGCACAGCTTCTGGGCGGCGCCGGGGGCTTGCTGAGCGGCCTGCTCGGCACCAGCGTCAATATCGACCTGCCCCTGGTCATCGACCTCGCTGCCGCCAAGGGCACGCTGGAGTCTCTGTGTACGCCGTCCTTGAACGCGATGAACGATCCGCCCTTCTGCCCCGGCGGCGAGGATTGCGCCGATATCGAGGTCGATGCCGCCATCGCCAAGATCTGCGTCGGCGATATCAACCCCGAAACCGTGTTCTCCAACAAAGATTCATGCGACGTGGGACTGACGAACGAGCAGCTTCTGAACGTCAACCTGCTGGGCTCTGGCCTGATCGGACTCAATGCCCACCTGGGTGTCGATGTTCTCGGCACTGATGGCAACGTGGTTCTTGCCCAGGGGCAGACCGACACAGTGAACGGCAATCTCGATCTGGGCACCACGGTCAAGAATCTGACAGACGCACTGCTGGCAGGCTTGCTCGGCACCGGCGTGAATACCAAGCCGACCTTGACCCTGGCACAGCGCACCGAGCTTGCCTCGGATCTTTGGAACCAGGTGGGTGGCAACGCCTGCGGCAGCGGCTCTGCCGGACGCACCTGCCGTACTCAGGAATTCAACGAAGCCACGAATACGCTCAATGCTGCGTCAACGGGGCTGAGTGGCTTCCTCGGAAGTGCCGTGCTGAATCCCGTGGTTGGCCTCTTGGATTCCGTGCTGACTCTCAACCTTGTCGGCGTTCTGCAAAGTGTCGGGGGCCTCGTCGGAGGACTACTGACTGTTGTGGGCAACCTTTTAGGAAGTCTCCTCGACATTGTCACTGGCAATCCGTGCACGGGCGGTGGGCTGCTCGGCGGTAACGGGTCGAATGGCGGCTGCGTAGATCAGCTTAAGACTCTCGTGGACGCCACATCCGGCACATCCCCGCAGGCCGGTGTCGTTTCACTGCTAGGCTTGGTGCTGAACCTGCTGCAGCCCATTCTGGATGCGGTCGGCAACAATCTGCTGATGCCACTGTTGCAGAACGTGCTGGGCCTGCAAGTTGGGCAGACGGACGTCAACCTGATGGCATTGGAATGCCGCGCGGGGGCGGTGCTGGTGGATTGAAACCGATAAGAGTGAGCTCAGAGGGTGTTTACAAAACGGCAATCTACGACCCCAACGTGGAAGCAAGGGATCGAGATGAGCCGTCCACCGAAGATTCAAGGCGCGCACGAAGCAACCCTGGTTCAGATCGTCGAGTCCGATCCTACGGCGACGCTCGAAGAAATTGGTGGCGAGCTGTTTCGCCGAACGGGCGCGAGTGCTCACGAACAGACGCTGGTCTCGACCCTGCGGCGCAAAGGCATCGAACGCTTCCCCAGTCGTGAGGCGGTGGTAGTGGAGACGGCGGAGCGTGGCCCTGCCCGGTTCGGCTACACCGATGCCCATCGGCGATCAGGGCAAGTTCGAGCAGATGCATGATCGCCTGCGCGCACAATGGCGAGAGCGACAGGCACGCAACGCTGAGCCCACCGCGGCGGTCCTGGATGCGCAGTCCACGCGGGGTTCACCGCAAGGGGGCGATACCGGTTACGACGCTGGCAAGAAGGTCAAGGGACGCAAACGCCACCTGGTCGTCGACACGCTGGGCCTGCTGTTGGCGGTCAGCGTGACGGCTGCCAGCGTGCAGGACCGCGATGGCGCCCACCCGGTGGTGGCAGCGGCAATGACCCAGTATCCAGGCATCCAGACGCTGTTCGCGGACAGTGGTTATGCGGGCCAGTGT
>JAJFJX010000376.1 GCA_021773655.1 Panacagrimonas sp. | reverse complement strand
GGGGTGTCGGCGAGCAGGCAGCGGATGCCGATGCGGATGTCTTCCAGGCGCCCGGCCGCGTTGATTCGCGGACCGACGGCAAAGCCCAAGTCGGCGGCCGAGGCGCGCCTGGCGTCGCGACCGGCAACTTGCATCAGCGCGTGGATTCCCGGCCGGCCACCGCCGGCCCGTATCACCTGCAGACCTGCGGCCACCAGCGTCCGGTTGTTGGTGTCCAGGCGCACCAGGTCGGCCACGGTGCCCAGAGCCACCAGGTCGAGAAAGACGCGCAAGTCGGGCTCTGCCGTCGTTGCCCAGGCGCCGCGCCGACGCAGCGCCGCGCGCAGCGCCAGCAGCAGATAGAACACGACCCCGACGCCCGCCAGGTGCGGCGAGCCGAAGGTGCAGCCCGGCTGGTTGGGATTGACCAGGGCGTCGGCCGCCGGCAGCGCCGGACCCGGCAGATGGTGATCGGTCACCAGCACGCGCAGACCCAGCGACTGCGCCTGCGCCACCCCCTCGAGACTGGCGATGCCATTGTCCACCGTCAGCAGCAGGCGGGCGCCCAGCGCCGCTGCCTGCTGCGCCAGTTGCGGCGACAGTCCGTAGCCCATGGTGACCCGGTTGGGCACCACGTAGTCGACCTCGGCGGCACCCAGAGCGCGCAGGCCCAGCACGGCCAGCGCAACGCCGGTGGCACCGTCGCAGTCGTAATCGCCAGCGATGACGATGCGCCAGTCGCCGTCGATGGCCTGCAGCAGCAGGTTCACCGCCGCCGGCATGCCCTTGAGGCCGTCCGGCGCCAGCAGATGGCGCAGTGAAAGGTCCATGCCGCGGGCATCCCGGACCTCGCGCGCCGCGAGCACCCGGCTCAGGACCGGGTGCACCCCGGGCGGCAATGCATGCGTCGGGACCGGGCGACGGCGCAGGCGCAGCGATTCAGTTGCCACGGACCATCAGCGAGCTGATACCGCGGGCGCCGAGGGTGGCGATCGCCTTTTCCGCCGCGGCGGTTCCGGCAAAGGGGCCACAGCGCACGCGGTAGAGCGTGCCCTTGGCGGCGTCCATCGGCGAGATCCGGCAGTCCACTCCCAGGGCCTTCGCACGCTCGACGATCGACCGCGCATGGTCGAGGTGGGAAAAGGCACCGGCCTGGATCTGCACGCTGCCTTCGGATGCCGGTGGAGTGGCCCGCCCGGGAGCCGGAGCGGCCACCGCGGGAGGAGCGGGCGGGGCCGGCTGGGATGCCTTGGTCGGAGGTGCCGGTCGCACAATGAGGGGTTCGGGATCCGTCGGCTGGTTCTTGCGCGCTCGATCTTGCTCGGGCGAAGGCGCCGGGTCGCGATCGCTGCCGTCGTCGGGGCCGGCATCGGGGCCGGCGTCGGGGCGGTTCGCGCCGTCGTCAGCAACCGTGGGCCGGTGTTCCGGTCCGGGATCGCCGGCGGGCGGGGCGGAACCGGTTTCGGGCGCCTTCTGCGGCCTCGCCTCGGTCCACTCCTGCGGCTGTGGATCGGCTTGCGTCAGGTCGATGCTGACATGCCGTTCGTCGGGCGCCCGATGGCGTTGCAGATCGGGTGAGGGCAGCCACCGGCTCAGCAGCAGTGCCACCAGCATCAGCGTGACCACACCGACGATGCGGCGCAACAACTCATCATCCATGTGCTTTTCCAGCCGCCACCGTCAGGAACGAACCACTCACCAGCACCCAGCCCGCGTCGCCCACCTCGGCCTGCGCAGCGGCCAGCGCCTGGGCGATGTCCTTGCAGGCACGGACGGGAACTCCTGCGCTTCCGGCGCGCGCGGCGAGCTGATTCGAAGGACATCCTCGGGGGCCCGGCAGGCCGATGCAATACACCGACATGAGCTGCCCGGCCAGCGCCGCACAGAACGCCTCGACGGGCTTGTCCGCCATCATGCCCAGCACCAGGGAGATGGGCGCGCCTGCGCATTGCTCGCGCAGTTGCGCGGCAAGCACGGCGGCGGCCTCGGCGTTGTGCGCCACATCGTAGATGCGCCGGCCACTTCGCTCGAATCGGCCAGGCAGGCGCCAGTCCCTCAGGGCGCGCTCGATGGCTTCGCGCGCCAACGGCAGGCGTTGCGAAAGACCCTGCAGCGCAGCAATCACGCCACTGGCGTTGCGCAGATAAGCCGGACCCTGCATCCCCGGCATCGGCAGGTCGGTCAGGGTCAGCCCGGGACCGTGCCAGTCCCAGCGGCCGGTCCGTGCGCTCACGAGCGCATGAAAATCGCGCGGCCACTGCCCGAGCGCGGCATCGATGTCGCGCGCGTGCGCGGCGATCGTGCTCGGCGGATCGGGGTCGGCACAGAACGCCGGGCACTGCGGTCGCATCACGTGCGCCTTTTCGCGACCGATCGCCTCGCGGTCGGCGCCGAGCCAGTCCAGATGATCGAGCCCGATGCTGGTGATCAGCGCGACGTCGGCATCGATCAGGTTGACCGCGTCCAGCCGGCCACCCAGGCCGACCTCCAGCACCCGCGCCTGGACCGCCGATTCCCTGAAGCACCACAGCGCGGCCAGCGTGCCGAACTCGAAATAAGTCAGAGCAATGTCGCCGCGCGCGCGCTCGATGCAGTCAAAAGCCTCGCACAGCGCCGCGTCGTCCACGGGCATGCCGTCGACGCAGACCCGTTCGTTGTAGCGCATCAGGTGCGGAGAGGTGTAAAGCCCGGTGCGGTAGCCGGCCTGCTGCAGGATCATTGCCGCCAGCGTGGCACTGGACCCCTTGCCGTTGGTGCCGGCGACGGTCAGCGTCGGCACCGGCTCGCATCCCAGGCTCAGGCGCTTCGCAACCGCCCCTACCCGTTCCAGACCAAGCTCGATGTCCCGCGGGTGCAGGCGCTCCTGGTAGGCCAGCCAGCGATCGAGCGAAGCGTGCCGGTCCGGCGCCGCGGGTGGCGCAGCGTTCAAGCCTCGGCGGGCGCCCAGTGCGTGAGCATCGCCAGCAGGTTGTGAATGCGCTCGCGCAGTTCGCGGCGATCGACAATCAGATCGATGGCGCCGTGTTCGAGCAGGAACTCGGCGCGCTGGAAGCCTTCCGGCAGCTTCTGGCGCACGGTCTGCTCGATCACCCGCGGACCGGCAAAGCCCACCAGCGCGCGCGGCTCGGCGATGTGGATATCGCCCAGCATCGCCAGGCTGGCTGACACCCCGCCCATGGTCGGGTGGGTGATCACCGACACGAACGGCAGGCCGCGCTCGGAGAGCTTGGCCAGAGCCGCCGAAGTCTTGGCCATCTGCATCAGCGAGAACAGCGACTCCTGCATGCGCGCACCGCCAGAGGAGGCAAAGCACACCAGCGGCGTGCCCGACTCCAGGCAGGCATTGACGCCGCGCACGAATTTTTCGCCGACCACGCTGCCCATCGATCCGCCCATGAAGCCGAATTCGAAGGCCGCCACCACCAGGGGCATACCCTGCAGCTGGCCACGCATCACCACCAGCGCGTCATGTTCCTCGGTCTCGGCCTGGGCCTCCTTGAGGCGCTCGGTGTACTTGCGGGAATCCTTGAACTTGAGCGGGTCCTGGGGGTAGACCTCGGTGCCGATCTCGTCGCGCGGTTCGGCGTCCAGGAAATGTTTCAGGCGCGCGCGGGCGTTGATCGGATGATGAGCGCCGCACTTGGGGCAAACCTCCAGGGTGCGTTCCAGCTCGGCCCGGTAGAGCACCGACTGGCAGGTCTCGCACTTGGTCCACAAGCCTTCCGGCACGTTGCGCTTGCGCACGCCGCGCGTCAGCAATTGCGATCCGGAGATCTTGTCCAGCCAGCTCATGAATGTGTATCCCCCTGCCGCGCCCGTAATTTTCCGGACGGGAATTCTAACCGACCGTAACACCGTCCATTGCCGCGCGCATCGGAGACAGACGGTCCCTGAGCCGCTGCGGGAGTTGCTCGGGCTGCCGGCCATGCCGCTCGATCTCGGCCACCAGCGCACTGCCCACGACCACGCCGTCGGCCACCGCGGACACGGCTGCTGCCGTGCCTGCATCGCGGATACCGAAACCGACGGCCAGCGGCAGGTCGGTGATTGCACGGATCTCGGCGAGCCGGGCGGTGACTGCCGGGACGTCCAGGTTGGCCGCGCCGGTGACCCCCTTGAGCGAAACGTAGTACAGGTATCCGCTGGCCAGTGCAGCCGCCGCGCGGATCCGTGCCGCCGGGCTGGTCGGTGCCAGCAGGAAAATGCAGTCCAGGCCGGCGCCCCGAAGCACCGGCACGATGTCCGGAGCCTCCTCCACAGCCAGGTCCACGACCAGCACGCCGTCGACGCCGGCCTGGTGCGCGGCCTCGGCAAATTCCTGCAGGCCCATCGCTTCGACCGGATTGAGATAGCCCATCAGCACCACCGGCGTGTGTGCATCGCGCCGACGGAATTCGGCCACCATGGCAATGACCCGGCGCAGCGAGGTCCTGTGCACCAGCGCGCGTTCGCAGGCGAGCTGGATGGTGGGACCATCGGCCATCGGATCCGAAAACGGCACGCCCAGTTCGACGATGTCCGCACCGGCCTCGACCAGTGCATGCATCAGCGTCACGGTGTGATCGGGGTGCGGGTCACCGGCGGTGATGTAGGGAATCAGCGCCTTGCGCCCCCGATCACGCAGGGCGTCGAATACGGTCTGGATGCGGCTCATGGAAGGATCGGTGGCCGGTGCTCAGGCGGGATTGAGAACCTGGTAATGCAGCATCACCAGGCCGGTGTCGAAGATGCGGCTATCGAGCAGCTTCAGACGCAGGTCGCGCTGCAGCCCGCGAAACAGCGCAACACCTCCGCCCAGGGCCAGCGGATGAACCGCGACCATGATTTCATCGATCAGGCCTTCCTGCGCGAATTGCCCGCAGACTTCAGCGCCGCCGAACAGCCAGGCATGACGCACGTCATCTTCGACCATGCGCAGGCGCAGGTCGGCGACGTCGCCCGAAAACACCTCGACATTCTCCTCCTCGGCGCGAATGCCGCGACGCGACAGCACGTAGTAGCGCTTGGCCGGGTCCAGCCGCTCGTGCAGCTTGCGCGTCAGGTCATAGGAGTGGCGCCCCATGATGACCGCGTCGACCGAGGCGAAGAACCCGGCCATGCCGTAATCCTGGTCGGTGAAGCACCAGTCGAAGCTGCCGTCGGGACGAGCGATGTAACCGTCGAGGCTGACGGCGAGTTGCAGGGTGATTTTCATGGGATCGAGTGATCGT
>JAJFJX010000375.1 GCA_021773655.1 Panacagrimonas sp. | reverse complement strand
CGCGCGCGCACCTTCGGCTTCATGCGCGAACTCGACCAGTTGCGCGCCAACAACCTGGGTCTGGGCGCTAGTCTCGACAACGTGGTGGCGCTGGACGAGTTCCGCATCGTCAATGCCGATGGCCTTCGCTACGAAGACGAGCTGGTGCGTCACAAGATCCTGGACGCCATCGGCGACCTGTACCTGATCGGCCACAGCATCATCGGCGCCTACACCGCGCACAAGTCCGGCCATGCGCTCAACAACAAGCTGCTGCGCGCGCTGCTGGAGGATCGTTCCGCCTGGGAGCGGATCACCTTCGAAGACGAGCACCGTCCTGCGCCGATCACCTATGTGCGCGGCGCGCTGGCCGGCGCCTGAGCCTCGTTGCGCCCCGTGCTCTGCGGTGATCGCGGTTGCGGACGCGATCACGACCGCGCCTTGCACCGGTTTCGGCCCCGCGATTAGACTCCGCGGCCGGGCAGCGCCGGCCTGACCCGGGTTTCGAGTCGTGTCAGGGGCCATCGGCCATGCTCCCTCAGGTACGCCAGCAGGGCTTCACGGCGGTACCGCAGGGCGGTCAGCGCCGCAGCACTTTCGGCATGTACCACCAGCGTCTGGCCACGCACGTTGACCACCCTCAGGGCGCCCATCCAGGGCTCGCTGGACCAGCGTCGGCAGATGTTCTGCAGTGCCTCGATCTCGTCGACGCGCTGCAGCAGGGGTTGAAGTTCACCGGGGTCGCGGGCGACACGACGATGCAGGGGCATCAACTCAGGGTTCATCCGGCGGGTCTCATTCAAGTTCAAGTTCAGGCGAGCAACGGCGGTGGATCGGGTTTGAAACAGCACAGGAACAGGTCGCGATGGACATCATCCTAGTCAGCCGTGACTGCCAACGCACCCGGCGCCTGAGTCTCGACCGCTTTCCCGGCTGGGCGCCGTTCGCGCTCGGCGGCATCGCCATCCTGGCCGCGGCGCTGGCGCTGGGCTGGGCCGCCCGCGGCCTGATGTCCGGCGGGCAGGCAATGCCGGACCTTGAGGCCATGTGGTCGCGACAGGCCGCTGAACTTCGAGAAGAGCTCCAGCAGGCCAAGGCCGACGCCGAGCAGAACACCCGCGCGCTGTCGCAGAAGGTGGCGCAGATGCAGGCCCATGTGATGCGACTCGATGCCGCCGGCCACCGCATGACCGAAATCGCCGGGCTGGATGCCGATGAGTTCAGTTTCGATCACCCGCCGGCGCTGGGCGGTCCGGAGTCCCCCGACGCATTCGATCATTTCGACGGCGACCCGGTGCTGGGCGCACTCGAAGCGTTCGAGCGCAAGCTGCAGGCGCGCGAACGCCAGATGCGCGTCCTGGAGGACATCCTCATGGCCGGGCACATGCAGCGTGAACTCAAACCCTCGGGCTGGCCGGTGGCGGACGGCTACGTGTCCTCGGTCTATGGCTGGCGCGCCGATCCCTTCAATGGCCGTCGCGCGCTGCACACCGGCGTCGACTTCGCAGCGCCGGCCGGTGCCGGGGTGCTGGCCGTGGCCGGCGGCATCGTCACCGAGGCGTCCGGCAAGCTGGGATACGGACGCATGGTCGAGATCAATCACGGCAATGGGTATGTCACACGCTACGGCCATAATCAGCACCTGCTGGTCAAGGCCGGGCAGAAGGTGGACAAGGGCCAGAAGATCGCCACCGTAGGCAGCAGTGGACGCGCCACCGGCCCGCACGTTCATTTCGAGGTGTTGCTCAACGGCTATCTGGTCAACCCTTCGCAGTACATTCGCGCCGCCCAGTAGGGCGCCGGTTCTGCGCCACCGGGCCGGGTTCAGGGTCCCGTGCCCCGCGCGGCAGCCGCCATCGGCATAATAGGCGGTCATCCGGGAGGCCATGTCGGCCCCCACCCACTGCGCGATCCGTGCCCTTCATGGCCGGACGACGTCATCGCAAGGTCAACATGTTCAACAACTGGCTCGCTCGCCTGTTCGGCAGCCGCAACCAGCGCGTCATCCGCAGCTTCCGCGCAATGGTCAAGACCGTGGCTGAGCTCGAGTCGCGTTACACGGCCATGGACGATGCCGAACTGGCGGCACAGACCCCATTGCTGCGCGAGCGCCTGGCGCGCGGCGAAACACTGACGCAATTGCAGGCCGAGGCCTTTGCCTGCGTGCGCGAGGCCGGACGGCGCGTGCTCGGCATGCGCCACTTCGACGTTCAGCTGATCGGCGGCGCGGTGCTCGACCAGGGCAGGATCGCCGAGATGCGTACCGGCGAGGGCAAGACCCTGGTCGCCACACTCGCGGCATACCTGAACGCGCTCGAAGGCAAAGGCGTCCACGTGGTGACGGTCAACGATTACCTGGCCCGTCGCGACGCTGAGTGGATGGGGCGCATCTTCCGTTTCCTGGGTCTGAGCGTCGGGGTGGTCGCCTCTGGCCAGACCCAGGCGGAGAAGCGCGAGGCCTACGCCAGCGACATCACTTATGCCACCAACAACGAGCTGGGCTTCGACTACCTGCGCGACAACATGGCTTTCCGTCCGGAGGACAAGGTTCAGCGCGGGCAGCACTACGCGATCATCGACGAGGTCGACTCGATCCTGATCGACGAGGCGCGCACACCGCTGATCATCAGCGGCCCCACCGACGATGATCCGGACCTGTACCGCAAGATCAATGCCTTCGTCGCCAGGCTCGATCGGCAGAAGGCGGAGGACGGCGAGGGTGATTTCTGGGCCGACGAGAAGTCCCGCCAGGCGATCCTGTCCGAGGCCGGGCACGAAAAACTCGAGGCCCTGATGCGTGACAGCGGCCTGCTCGGAGAGGACGACAGTCTCTACGATGCCGCCAACATCGTGCTGATGCATCACACCAACGCGCTGCTGCGCGCGCACCATCTGTACCGCAAGGATGTCGAGTACATCGTGCGCGACGGCCAAGTGGTCATCATCGACGAGTTCACCGGCCGCATGATGCCGGGCCGTCGCTGGTCGGATGGCCTGCATCAGGCGATCGAGGCCAAGGAAGGCGTCAGGATCCAACAGGAAAACCAGACCCTGGCCTCGATCACCTTCCAGAACTACTTCCGGCTCTACAAGAAGCTGTCCGGCATGACCGGCACCGCCGACACCGAGGCCTTCGAATTCCAGAGCATCTACGGGCTGGAAGTGGTGGTGATCCCCACCAACCGGCCGATGATCCGCGATGATCGCGGCGATCAGGTGTTCATCTCGGCGCAGGAGAAGTTCGACGCCGTCATCGGCGACATCCAGGAGGCCCACGCCAGGCAGCAGCCCGTGCTGGTCGGTACCGCCAGCATCGAGACCTCCGAACTGCTGTCCGGCCTGCTGACGAAGAACGCCATCACCCACGAGGTGCTCAACGCCAAGCAGCACGAGCGCGAGGCCGAGATCGTCGCCAACGCCGGACGTCCGGGCATGGTGACCATCGCCACCAACATGGCCGGCCGCGGCACCGACATCGTGCTCGGGGGTTCGCTGGAGGCCGAGCTGGCGACCCTGCCGGAGGACGACCGGGCCGGGCGCGATGCAGCCCGTGCCGACTGGCAGCAGCGGCACGATCAGGTGCTGGCCGCTGGCGGCCTGCTGGTGATCGGCTCCGAACGTCACGAATCAAGGCGCATCGACAACCAGCTGCGGGGCCGCTCCGGCCGCCAGGGCGACCCCGGCGCGACGCGCTTCTACCTGTCGCTGGACGACACCCTGATGCGCATCTTCACCCCGCCGCGCATGCGCGCAATGCTCACCGGACTGGGCATGCAGCCTGGCGAGGCGATCGAGCACCGCTGGGTGACGCGCGCCATCGAGACCGCGCAGCGCAAGGTCGAGGGCCACAACTTCGACATCCGCAAGAATCTGCTCGAGTACGACAACGTCGCCAACGACCAGCGCAAGGCAGTCTATGAGCTGCGCAACGAGCTGATGAGCGCCGAGCGCGTCACGCCGCTGGTCGACGAGATCCGCCAGGACGTGGTCGACGCGGTCATCGACGCCCATATCCCGCCGCAGTCGGTGGAGGAGCAGTGGGACATCTCCGGCCTGGTCGACGCCCTCAAGCGCGCCTTTGCCCTCGACCTGCCGGTGGCGGCCTGGCTCGAAGAGGAAAACAATCTCGACGAAAAGGGCTTGCGCGCACGCATCGCCGAGCGCCTGGCGCAGGCCTACGCCGACAAGAAGGACAAGGTTGGTGCGCCGGTGCTGGAACACTTCGAAAAGGCGATCAGCCTGCAGGTGATCGACAAGTTCTGGCAGGAGCACCTGGCGGCAATGGACTACCTGCGCCAGGGCATCCACCTGCGCGGCTACGCACAGAAGGACCCCAAGCAGGAGTACAAGCGTGAAGCCTTCACCATGTTCAACGACATGCTGGCGCGCTTCAAGCACGAGGTGATCTCCATGCTGGCGCGCGTGCAGATCCAGACCGAAGAAGAGGTGCGCGCAATTGAGGAGCGTCGCCGTGCCGCCGAGGCACGGCCGATGCAGTTCCAGCACGCCAGCGCACCCGAACCACAGCCCTCCGCGGCGCAGAACCCGGCGCCGGACGCCATGGTCGCCGCGGCGGGCGCGGATGTCACGGCGGCAGTGGCGCCTGCCGGGCGCGAGTTGCCGACCCGTCCGGCCGCGGCACAGGTCAAGCCCGAGACCTTCGTGCGCGACGGCCGCAAGGTCGGCCGCAACGATCCTTGCCCCTGCGGCTCCGGCACCAAATACAAGAACTGCCACGGCAAGCTGAGTTGAGGCGGGTCGGGCAGGATTGGAAAATGGCGCCGCGCATGCCACAGACCGTGCCATGAACTCCCCCGCGGAGCCCGCCGTTCATGCTCCGGTCTCGATGGGCGATGCCCCGGGCCAAACCGGGCAGGTCGGCGGGCGCGGCGGCGCGGACTACGATTACCTTCCTCTCGTCGCCGTGCGCAAAGCCGGCGCCAAGGTGTTGCGCTCCATCAACGCCCGGCATTTCGCAGCGGTTTGGCGGCCCGGCGACCCACAAGTTCTGCTTTCCGAGCATTGACCATGACCCGCTACACCGGCCTTGTCGATCACTACCGCCACCGCCTTCCGCTGGCGCCCGAAGCCCGCCCCATCTCGCTGGGCGAGGGCCGCACGCCGTTGATCCGGCTACAGAACCTGCCCTCAAAACTGGGCTTCGAGAACGAGTTGTACGTGAAGTTCGAAGGGCTCAATCCCACCGGTTCTTTCAAGGATCGCGGCATGACCGTGGCGGTGACGCAGGCCGTGCACGAGGGTGCGCGCGCCATCATCTGCGCCTCCACCGGCAACACCTCGGCCGCCGCCGCCGCCTATGCGGTGCGCGCCGGCATCACCGCCTTCGTGCTGATTCCCGAGGGCAAGATCGCGCTGGGCAAGCTGGCCCAGGCGGTCGTGCATGGCGCGGTGGTGATCCAGGTGCTGGGCAACTTCGACGACGGCATGCGACTGGTCAAGGAAGTGGGCCAGACCACGCCGGTGTCGATCGTCAATTCGATCAACCCCTATCGCCTGCAGGGCCAGAAGACGGCGGCGTTCGAGATCGTCGAGGAACTCGGCCGCGCGCCCGACTACCACTGCCTGCCGGTCGGCAACGCCGGCAACATCTCGGCCTACTGGATGGGCTACTCGGAACTCACCGGGCGCACCACACTGGCTTCGCGCGCCTTCGGCGATGCGCCGGCGTACGACCGCACCGCGGTCACCGATACACGGCCGGTGATGGTGGGCTACCAGGCCAGCGGCGCGGCGCCGTTCCTGCGTGGCGGGCCGGTGAAGGTGCCCGAAACGGTCGCCACCGCAATTCGCATCGGCGACCCGCAGTCCTGGGACTTCGCATGGGCGGTGCACGAGGAATCCGGCGGCTGGTTCGACGAGTGCGACGACGACCAGATCCTGGCCACGCAGAAGCTGCTGGCCGAGACCGAGGGCGTGTTCTGCGAGCCGGCCTCTGCCGCCTCGCTGTGCGGCGCACTGCGCGACATCCGCTCCGGACGCATCGCGGCCGGCACCACGGTGGTGTGCACGCTGACCGGCAACGGCCTTAAGGACCCGGACATCGTGATGAAGAAGGGCCTGGCCGGCCTGATCCAGGTGCCGGCGGAGCGATCGGCGGTGGAGAAATGCCTGACCGAACGCATGCGTTGAGCGCGGTCGGTGTGGTCCGGGGTGTTAGACTTCGCGCGGCGTTTTGACCTTCCCAAAGCATGAACTGGCTGGATTACGGCATCGTGGCGGTCGTCCTGCTGTCGATCCTGATCGGTTTCGTCCGCGGCTTCACCCGTGAGTTCTTCGGCCTGGGGACCTGGGTGCTGGCGATCCTGCTGGCGGTGGCATTCGGACAGCATGCTGCGGCCGCGCTGACCCCGCACATCGCCCATCCGCTGGTGCGTGCCGGCGTCGCCTACGGAGGCGTGTTCCTGGGCGGCCTGCTGGTGGGGGGCGTGCTGACCGCAGTGCTGGTCACGCACATCCGTGAAAGCCGTTTTTCCACCGCTGATCGCACGCTGGGCTCCGGCCTGGGTCTGATTCGCGGATTCCTGTTCGTCGGTCTGGGCGTGCTGCTGGGCAGCACCGTCGGGTTCAGGGAAGAGGGCTGGTGGCAGCAGTCGGTGCTGATCAGTCCGGCACAGGTGATCGCCGACGGCCTGGATGTCCTGATCCCGGATGCCTGGCTGGATCCCTTGCGCCCGGACGCAACCACGGTGCCGGCATCGGAAACGCAGCAGAGTTTGCCCCTGGGGCCGGCCACCCGTCGCGGGTCCGTGCCCGGCCAGGTTTGAGGAGACGCATCTGATGTGCGGAATCGTCGGCATCCATTCCAACGGCGCGGTCAATCAGGAGCTGTACGACGCGCTGAACATGCTGCAGCACCGCGGCCAGGACGCGGCCGGCATCATCACCACTGACGGCAACCGCCTGCACCTGCGCAAGGACAACGGGCTGGTGCGCGATGTGTTCCACAACGAGGACCACATGATGCGCCTGCGTGGCAACGTCGGCATCGGCCACGTGCGCTATCCCACCGCCGGCGTCACCTCCTCGGCCGAGGCGCAGCCGTTCTACACCAACATGCCGTTCGGCATCTCGCTGGCGCACAACGGCAATCTGACCAATTCCGAAGAGCTCAAGCTGGAGCTGTTCAGCGAGGACCGGCGACATCTGAACACCGAGTCGGACTCCGAGGTCCTGCTCAATATCTTCGCCCACGAGCTGCTCACGCAGAACAAGCTGCGGCTGCAGCCGGATGACATCTTCGCCGCCGTCTCCGGCGTGCACCGGCGCTGCCGTGGCGCCTACGCGGTGGTGGCGCTGATCAGCGGCTACGGACTGGTGGGCTTTCGTGATCCCTACGGCATTCGACCGGTGGTCTATGGGCGGCGCAAGACCGCCACCGGCTTCGAATACATGATCGCCTCCGAGTCGGTGGCGCTCAACGCACTGGGTTTCGAACTGGTGGCCGACATCCTGCCCGGCGAGGCGGTGTTCGTGTCGCACGACGGCAAGCTCTACAAGCGCCAGTGCGCTGCCAACCCGACGTATTCGCCGTGCATCTTCGAGTATGTCTACCTGGCGCGTCCCGACTCGCTGATGGACAAGATCTACGTCCACAAGGCGCGCCTGCGCATGGGCATGAAACTGGCCGAACGCATCCAGCGCGAATGGCCAGACCACGACATCGACGTGGTCATCCCCATCCCCGACACCTCGCGGGTGCCCGCGTCGGAACTCGCATCCGACCTCGGCGTGCCGTACCGCGAGGGTTACGTCAAGAACCGCTACATCGGGCGCACCTTCATCATGCCGGGGCAGGGCGAACG
This sequence comes from Panacagrimonas sp., assembly GCA_021773655.1. Taxonomy (GTDB): domain Bacteria; phylum Pseudomonadota; class Gammaproteobacteria; order Nevskiales; family Nevskiaceae; genus Panacagrimonas. The sequence continues at coordinate 4,317 of JAJFJX010000375.1, read as the reverse complement.
CAAGAAATCGGTGCGCCAGAAGCTCAATCCCATCGATGTCGAGTTCCGCGGCAAGAACGTGCTGCTGGTGGACGACTCCATCGTGCGCGGCACCACCAGCCAGGAGATCATCCAGATGGCGCGCGACGCCGGCGCGCGCAAGGTGTACCTGGCCAGCGCCTCACCGCCGGTGCGCTATCCCAATGTCTACGGCATCGACATGCCCAGCCCTGCCGAGCTGATCGCCCACGGCCGCAGCATCCCCGAACTGGAAAAACTGCTGGGTGCCGACCGGCTGATCTTCCAGACCCTGGACGACCTGATCGACGCGGTGCGCCACAAGCACGCACAGATTCAGAACTTCGAGTGCTCGGTGTTCACCGGCCAGTACATCACCCAGGACGTCACCACCGAGTACCTGAGCCAGCTGGAACTGTTCCGTTCCGATGCCGCCAAGGCCGCGCGCAATAAGTCGGCCGCCTCGGTGATCGAGATCGAAAACGCCGGCGCGCACTAGGGCCTGGGCGTTAGAAACGCGCGCGGCTGCGGTTGCGCCCTTCCGGCCGGAGTCTGTGCTGCGTCTGGTCGGAACAGAACCCGTATTGGCCTCGAAGCATCGAAAAATCTGACTCGAGCCGGCTTGGCCTGGCCTGCACGGTTCCTGCCGCCCAGGCTCCTGGGTGCCAATGCCGGCTTCAGCCCGGATCGGTGTCATCTGCCGGGTCTGCGCCAGCCGGTCCGCGCAGGCAGGGCGAGCCACCGGCGGCGGCGATCTGCATGCCCGCCGGCCCGCTCGACGATGGTGCGGCGGGGTCGCGGGCCTCGCCATGTTCCCCGGCTGCGGGCGTGCCATCCGCCCCGCGAACGATCACCGGCCTCTGCGACCGGCCTGCTCCCAGGATTGCCGGATTGGGGCAGCGCAGGTGCAGAGGGCGCCAGTTGCAGCACGGCGGCGAGGACGCCGGCGAGTTGCAGGCATCGTTGCGCCCACACCTTGGCGCCTCCCTTCGTTGACCGGCCCGTGGCCTGATCCCTAAACTTCCGGCCTGCGCCGATTTCCTCCGCTTGCGGGCTTCAACCAGCTAAGTGGAACCGATGAGTGATCGGCCCGCACATTGACGCGGGCTTTTTCTTGCCCGCGTGACGGGAGACTGACATGACCGACACGCCAGACACACCAGAAGAAGATCCGACCGCCCTGTGGGGACCTGCCACGCTCGGCATCCGCGCCGCGGAGCTGCGCGGGCCGGAGATGGAGCACTCGCCCTCGATCTATCCCACCTCCAGCTTCGTGTTCCGCAGCGCCGCCGAGGCGGCGCGGGTGTTCGCCGGCGAGCAGGAGGGCAATGTCTACGGCCGCTTCACCAATCCCACCGTGCGCGCTTTCGAGCAGCGTCTGGCGCGCATGGAAGGCGGCGATGCCTGCGTGGCCACCGCCAGCGGCATGGCGGCGATCCTGTCGCTGGTGCTGGCGACGATGAAGGCCGGCGATCACCTGCTGGCTTCGGCGGGGCTGTTCGGCGCCACCATCAATCTGTTCAACAACTACTTCGTCAAGTTCGGCATCGAGGTGTCCTATGCGCCGCTGGCCGATGTCGAGGCCTGGAAGCAGGCGCTGCGACCGAACACGAAGTTGCTGTTCGTGGAGACGCCTTCCAACCCGCTGACCGAGATTGCCGACGTGCGCGCGCTGGCGGATCTCGCCCACGCCCACGGCGCCAGGCTGGCGGTGGACAACTGTTTTCTGACTCCGGTGTTCCAGAAGCCGCTGGCGCTGGGCGCGGACTACGTGATCCATTCGGCCACCAAGTTTCTCGACGGCCAGGGACGCTGCCTGGGCGGTGCGGTGGTGGGCGACGCGGACAAGGTCGGCAAGGAGGTGTTCGGTTTCATGCGCACCGCCGGACCCTGCCTGAGCCCGTTCAACGCCTGGGTGTTTCTCAAGGGCATGGAGACTTTGGCGGTGCGCATGAAGGCGCACGAGGACAACGCGCGGCGGCTGGCATCCTGGCTCAACGAGCAGGTCGGCATCGGCCGCGTGTTCTACCCGGGCCTGGCCAGTCACCCGCAGCACGAGCTGGCGCGGGCGCAGAGCAGCGGTTACGGCGCCATCGTCTCGTTCGAGGTCGAAGGCGGACGCCAGGGCGCCTGGAAGCTGATCGATTCCACGCGGATGATTTCCATCACCGCCAACCTGGGCGACACCCGCACCACCATCACCCATCCGGCCACCACCACCCACGGGCGCATCTCGGCCGAGGCGCGTGCCGCCGCCGGCATCAGCGAGGGCCTGGTGCGCGTGGCGGTGGGACTCGAAGACCTGGAAGACCTGCAGGCCGATCTGCTGCGCGGCCTGCCGCAGCCATGAGCCGGGCGCTGCTCGCCGCGCTGTGTGCGAGCGATCCGGCCGCCAAGTGCGCGCAGGTCGCGGCGCTGCGCGCCACAGATGTCCTGCACGCCGCGCCGCTGCGGACGCAGGACCTGGAGGCGATTCCGGGGCGCCCTGCGCGACCCGTGCGGGTCCAGCCGTCGGCGGTGCCGCGGCGCGGACTGGGCTCGGCCGCGGGTCGCGCCGCGCTGATCCACGCCGTGGCCCACATCGAGTTCAATGCCATCAACCTGGCGCTGGATGCGGCGCTGCGCTTCCGTGGCATGCCGGACGCGTTCTACGCCGACTGGCTCAGCGTGGCGCAGGACGAGGCGCGCCACTTCCTGATGTTGTCGATGCGGCTGTCCGAACTCGGTCATGCCTACGGCGATTTCACCGCCCACGACGGCCTGTGGGAGGCCGCAGAGAAGACCGCCCACGACGTGCTGGTGCGCATGGCGCTGGTGCCGCGGGTGCTGGAGGCGCGTGGCCTGGACGTCACGCCGGGCATGATCGGACGTCTGCGCGAGGTCGGCGACGCGGCCACCGCCGGGATCCTCGAATTGATCCTGTCCGAGGAAATCCGGCACGTCAGCCTCGGCACCCACTGGTTCCACTACCTGTGCTCGCAGCGTGGCATGGCGCCGGCAGCAACCTTTGCCGCGCTGCTGCACGAGCACCGCATGCGTCTGCATCCGCCGTTCAACCTCGAAGCCCGCGTCCAAGCCGGATTCGAGCCGGCCGAACTTCAGTTGTGTGCCGCAGCCAGCGCCGGCAGGTGAGACCGCCCGCCTGCTCGTGCACAGTGGCGCGATGAACACGCCGATGCACCCGAGTCCGATCAAGATCGTGCTGGCCGAAAGCCAGAACCTGATCCGCGCCGCCCTGCGCCTGCTGCTGGAGACCCAGGCCCACGCCGAGGTGGTGGCCGAGGCCGCCGAGGGCCAGGAACTGCTCGCCGCCGTCGGTCGGTTGCGACCGCGTGCGGCGATCGTGGAACTGGATCTGCCGGGAGTCAGCGGTCTCGATGCGCTGGCGCAGATCCGGCGCCATTACCCCGAAGTGGCGGTGCTGCTGCTGGCCACGCGCCCTGAACCGGGCCAGGTGAGGGCGGCGCTGCGCCAGGGCGCGGCAGCCTTTCTCACCCGCCAGGCCGAACCGCAGGAGCTGGGGCTGGCATTGCGCGCGGTGGAAAGGCAACAGGTCTACATCAGTCCGGCGGTGTCGCACCTGCTGCTGGCGCGGCGCGACGGCACCCGCGTCGAAGACAGCGCCCAGCTCACGCCGCGCCAGCGCCAGGTGCTGACCCTGATCGGCAAGGGTCGCTCCACCAAGGAGATCGCCGCCCTGCTGGGCGTCAGCGTCAAGACCGTGGAGACTCATCGCGCGCGCCTGATGCAGACCCTGGGCCTGTACGGCACCAATGCGCTGATGCGGGTGGCGCTGCGCTGGGGGCTGGACGCGCACGAGCAGTAGGCGCGCAGGCAGGCGCGCAGGCCCTTGCCGGCAGATCGGTCGCGATGTCGCGACCGCATCGCATCGCATCGCCTCGCAACGCATCGGGGCTGGCGGCAATCGGCGCACATCGAGGTGTCGCGGTTCACGCCCGGGTGCGCGTCCGGCCGGCGCCGGTCGGGACGGCGCGGGACGATGCGATGACGGGATCCCGTCGCGTGTAAGGGAAACCCCCACAGGCGGTCGGGAAAAGACCGCTTAGGCGTTCAGCCCGCAGCGGCAACCATGGGTCACCCAGAACGCAGCACCAGGGAGACGCCATGAAGACCCACCTCAATGTCCGCACCGCGCAGAGCATGGTACTGACCCCGCAGCTGCTGCAGTCCATCCGCCTGCTGCAACTGTCGGCGCTGGAGCTGGAGCTGGTGGTGGAGCAGGCGCTGTAAGACAACGTGATGCTGGTGGCCGTGGCCGAAGACGCGGCCGCGGCCACGCACGACGACGCGTCCGACGCG
>JAJFJX010000374.1 GCA_021773655.1 Panacagrimonas sp. | reverse complement strand
TCGGCCATCGTGCGGGCACTGGCGAGCACCGCAGGCGATGCATTGACCACGATGGCGCGCCGGCAGTGGGGCCACACCTCCAGGTCGGCCCGACTGTTCCCGGCATAGTCGAACCCGCCCGAGCCGAATCGATCCACCAGGGCCTGCGCCTTGTTCCGGGCGACCAGGTTGACTGCCGTGGTGGATGCCAGGACCAGGGAGAACGACCCGAGGTGCTGCGCGACCCGATCCGCGGTGCTCTGAGCGGCCCCGGTCGCCAGGACGGTCATTCGGCCCTCGTTTCGGGCTGCCTCGATGAGGTCGAGCACACGGGCGTCGTAGCACAGTGATCGAACATCCAGGTTCGCGCAGGCGGACACGCGCTGCTTGAGGTGCTGCCGGGTTCGGGAAAGAACGCCCATGGGCGCCATGGACAGGACGGCGAAGGGACTCCGGCCCAGCGCCCGTCGAAACTCCATCCATGACACATCCTGCGGATGCAGCGTGCCATCCAGATCGACGACCAGGGGGATCCCGGTTGGCATCGGCCCGGGCTCAGACCGACATGGCGCTGTCGGCGCCGGCAGCGTGAAGACCTGGCGTGGACTGGCGAGCCCGTTCGAGGAGTGCCCGCGCCCACGGCAGGTGCACGGAACGCTCCAGCATGCCGCCGTCGTGCTTGAAGACGGCACGGTCCTCGTCGAGCAGCAGTCGCGCGGCCTCAAGGTCGCGTTCGCAAACCGACAGGACGGCGTCGATCACCGGGACTTGAGCGGGGTGAATCGCGGTCTTGCCGACCAGCCCCTGGAGCACGTCCTGGGCCGCTTCGGCGCGTAGCGTGACGGGGTCGTCGACGAAGTCGTAGACCGGGGCCGTCAACTGGAATCCGAACGGGCGGAACGCCAGGACAAGCTGCTGGGTGAGCAGGCCCAGCGGGGTCTGGTACAGCGTGACGCCGCGCGAGCGCTTGAGCCCCAGCATGCGAAGCAGGTCATTGCCCCCGATCCGCAGGGCCAGGATATGCCGCTGGGTGGCGCATGACTGGAACAGCCTTCGCAGATCGGCCAGGTCCGTCGGGTCGAACACCGCGCAGGTTTCCAGCGTGGGCATGACCCAGAAATCCCGGGGACCCAGCAAGGCGTCGTAGGCGCCGAACGTGGACTGGTCTGCCTTCGGAATCACGAAACCATGTACCCGATCGATCCCGGGCATGGCCAGCAGCTCGGCCAGGACCTGGGCATTGCGTGGCCGGATGAAGCGCAATGGCCCGACCTGGCGTCCCGGCAGGCGGGGCAGCAGGGCCGCCAGGGCGTCCAGGCCCGCGGCCAGGTCGTCGTCTGACAACGAGTCCTCTGTGCAGGCGATCAGGGACCGCACGCCCGGAAAGTGGTGTCCGGTCAGGGCGCCGAGCAACTTGGGGTGCGTGGCCGGGACATACAGGGATGCGCCCAGTCGAAAGGCTTCATGCATCGCCGAGACTCCGGATGATGGCGGTTGCCTGCAGGGGCAGGCCGGGCTGCACGTCGATTCTCACATCGCGCTCCTCGGCCAGCGCAATCAGGTGGCGTACATCCGGGTGGCTCGAATCCCGCACGCACAATGCCCGTGGGACCCGGCGCAGCAACGCGCGCGTGGCCTCGCCGATTCCGGGCTTGATGTGGTGCCAGGGTGGGTTGTCGTATGCCCGGCGCAGCATCCGGATGAGCCGCTCGGTTCGCGCGGCTGCGGTGGCCAGCGCGTCCGGCCCGGGGCGCCCGCGCGGTGTGACCCGCCGCGCCCTGTCGACCAGCAGGTCGACGAAGGCGACCGAGCGATCCTGGGCGCGCAGGTGGTCGAAGAACAGACAGCCGTGAAAGTCGCCGGGTCCGATCTGGTCGTTGAGGATTGATCGGCTCACCAGCCCGGATATCGTGGCGTTGAGGATGCTCGACGGAATCAGGTAGTCGTCGATGGACCCGCAGCCGGCGGAGACTCCGGCCAGGTCGGCCAGAACGAACAGTCCCGGAGCGACCTCGGCCCGCCGCGATGTGTTGTACGCCGGGATGCAGCGGTTGAGCTCGCTCGCGATGGCGCCTTTGCCGGTCCAGCCATCGATGAACACGATCACACGATCAGGATGACGCGCCCGGATGTGGTCCAGTGCGACCGCGTCGATGCCGCGGTCACGGATGATCGAGATGGAATAGTGCGGCACCTCCAGGCCATGGCGCGCCTGCAGCCATCGGCGCAGGGCAATGCCCACGGGCGTGCCGGCCCGCGCCAGGGACACCAGCACGATCGCCGGTCCGGTCCCGCAGAGGATGGCCTCCGCCAGGCTGACCAGGTCCTGGGCCATCCGGTCGATGTTCGCCTCAAGTGCCTGCTCGAACAGTGACAGGTAGGCCGATGTCGGCTGGCGTTCGACCGAGATCATCTCGGAGTAGTGGCGCTGCCCGCTCTGGATCATGCGCTCCTTCTCTTCCAGGTCGCTCATCGGCTGGAGGTCCAGGGGCTTGAGCAGGAAGGTGACGTCGTCCTGCGGGTAGCTGCCCGAGAACACCGGGGCGCCGGAATCAGCCATGGAGGACCGCCCCCAGGACGCCGGATATCTGTGAGCCCTGCGGCACGATGGCGAAATCGCACAGATCCATGAATGACCAATCCGTGCTGCTGTCCCCGGCGCCCACGAAACAGGCACCGGGGTGCGCCAGGCGCAGGTCGCAGATCAGCCACGCCACGGCGGCCCGTTTGCTGATACTCGGCGGCATCACGGCCAGATTGTTCCCATTGATGTGCAGGTGGTAGCCCGGATGATGATCGGCCCAGGGCCTCACGAGCGTTTCGAAAGCGCCGCGGATCGCGGCTTCATCGCCGTCCAGGTGCTTGACCATCAGGTAGACCGGCCGGCCGTCGCCCGCCAGCCGCACGGAGTACTGCGGACCCAGCGCCGACCTCATCTGCGCGTGTAGTGCTTCCAGGGGCGCCCACTCGTTCGCCAGGGCCGCGTTCACCCGGGCCGCCCAGACCGGGCAGGAGGTGTGATCGGCCCGCAGGATCGTCGCGCCATGCTCGACGACGGCGCCACCGTCGAACCGGATGTTCACGCGCTTGAAAGCCTCGGTGGTGCGCGCGGTGACCGGCACCACCAGATCGGCACGGCGCAGCCAGCCGATGAAGGCACGCTGGATGGAACTGGTGTAGGAAATGGGACGACCATCCCTCAGGGTGGCGGCCACTTCCAGAGTGGAGGCTTCCGCCGGCGCAGAACGGCCGCCCTGCTTTCGAATGCTGGAGAACAGGGTGTCGTCCAGATCGGTCAGGACGATCATCGGCGGAATGGGTGTGGATGCGGACATGAATCTACTCCGGGCAGGACTGACGCACGGGCTCGCCCATCAGTCCGATGCGATGTGCGCCCAGGCGTGAGGCCAGTCTTTGCGCGGCCATCATGTCCGTGCCCTCGTGCACGACCAGGCATGCGTCGAAATCGCCGGCCTGGAAGTTGTAGAGATAGTTCGCCACCCCCTCGCCGTACGGATCGTCCACCATCAGCGCGCTGCGGACGTCATGCCCGACCAGCAGGGGAGAGCGAGTCGTCGACTGCACCGATCCGCGCGCCCCGATGGCGTCGAAGGCACTTGCCAGCACGCAGGCCGCGTGCATGCACTCCCCGGTGCCGACGACCAGGACGCTCTGGCCCGGGGCCACCAGCGCCCGCAGCTCATGGGGGTCGAAGGCCGGAACCAGCGTCGTCGTTCCCAGGCGGGCGGTATAGGCGCTGCTGCCCTGTCGCTGGCACTGCAGGGTGCCGGCCTGCGCAGGCAACCCCGGCGGCAGCGGTCGCCGGGACGGCTCGAAGCGATATCGACCTTGCCAGAGCGCGGCAACCGAGGCGCGCAGGCCTGGGGCCGCCCGTTGCAACGCACGCTGAGCCGCGCCGTCGCTGAAATCGGTCAGCACCAGGCCGGTCACGGTGGCCAGATCGGGCATTTCCGGTCGCAGCGCGCGCACCAGGTTGGCAAACGTCGTGCCGGTGGAGGCCTCGTCGTCGATCAGCACCAGGTTGCGCGCCGCCCGCACCAGGCGACGGAGTTCATCGGTTTCCGGCGCGTAGAGAAACTGACGCGTGGCGTGGCTGTGCTCCTCTTCGAATTCGATGGCCCTGGCGCCGGACAGCAGGTAGCGCGTGGTCTGGAAGTAGGCACTCGGCGAAGGCCGTGCGCGCAGGTGTGCCTCGAAAACGCCGTGACCCAATCCGGTGGCGGTTTCTGCCATGCCGACGAAGATCGTGCTGCCTGCATCGGGCGCGATCTCGCCCGCCAGCAGCGCCTGGGCGGCGGTCATGCGTACCGCCGGGCAGGGCAGGTGCTTGCCCAGGACGCGGCTGACGAAGACAAAGCCGCGCCTGGCATTGTTGCGGGCACCGAACCCGCAGAGATCGTTCAGCGAAAGACCCTGGGTGCTCAGGCCCTCGTATTCCAGCAAACCAGTGGCCAGAAGAACCGAACCCGAGTCCATGGCATCAGGCCTCGCAGATGGCTTGGGGAAACCGCCGGGCCATGGGGATTTCGGTGACGCGCACGGGCAGGCTCGTGTGCTGCCCGACGACCTCGGTGCTGCCCGGCGCCAGGTACGGTCGATAGGCCACTGCCGGCAGATTGATTCCGCCTGCGCATGCCATCCCGATCCCACCGCTGGCTCTTGGGTTGATCTCCAGAAAGCAGGCTTTCCCGGACTGATCTTCCTTGAACTGGAAGTTCGAAAGCCCGTTCAGGCGCAGCCTTTCCACCGCACCGACCGTCAGCTCTGCCAGTGCAGGATGGTGGATCAGCTCCTGGATGTTGTGCTCCCCCTTGCGGCGCGTGCTCAGCGCCAGCACCCGGCCGTGTTCGGCTGCGACATCGACGCTGTACTCGGTCCCGGGCAGATAGGCCATCACCAGGTGCGGCGCCAGGGGCTCGGAGCCCTGCTGAGCGATCCAGTCCGCAAGCGAAAGGTCGAACGGATACACCGGCGGCTCATCTCGAATCCGGTAGAAGCCATGCCCGTAAACCGACACGCACGGCTTCAGGCAGGGCATTGCGCCATCGGCCTCCAGGCGACGCACGACCGCTGCGGCCGCGTCGACGGATTCGACCACTTCGAAAGGCGGCAACGGGAGCAGATCGCCCAACTGCGCGTAGAGCCAGTCCTTGCGATGGATATCGGCCAGCCATTCCGGTGGCGCTGCCCGGATCACCGTGCAGCCCGCCTCGGCAAAGACCGCTTCCTGGCGCGTCAGGAAAGACTGTTCATGGCCCGGCACCAGGTGGGTGATGGAAAATCGCCGTATGACCCCCAGGCACCAGTCGAGGTAGGCCGGTGGCGGCAGGTCGACCGGCTCCATCAGCGCCTCGTCGCCCATGGCGAAGCCCGCGAAGTGGGCGTGGCGGTGAGAGACCAGCGCCCAGAAGTCGATTCCCGGGTCGGCCGCGCGCAGCAGCGCAATCACGCGCGCGACCACCGAGAAGTGCCGGTTGAACCAGATGCGGGGCATCGCCGCCAGCCTCCGGCGAATTAAAGGTGCGGGGCGATCGTTGCCTGCATGTCGTGGAACGTGCGGCCGTTGGTGTTCTCGCCGATGGCATGGCACTTCCACTCGCCGTTGTGGCGGTAGACCCTGGCCATGATCTGGCCGGTGTGATTCCCCTGGCAGGACAGGTTGTACTTCGCGATCTCGGTATTGTCGGCGCCGTTGACGATCCGGCAAAACGCGTTCTCGACGGTGGCAAAGGTCTGGCCGGTGAAGCTGTTGACGATGAACATCAGGCAGGTGACGTTGTCCGGGAGCCGCGACAGGTCCACGGTGATCTGCTCGTCGTCGCCGTCCCCGTCTCCGGTCCGGTTGTCGCCCGAGTGGCGGATGGTGCCGTCCTTGGACTTCAGGCTCCGGAACCAGACGGCGTCGATCATGTTCTTGTCCGCGTCGTAGAGCAGGCAGGACGCATCCAGGTCGATGGAAGCAGACGATCCGCCGAAACCGAACAGACCCTTGGATTTCTTGGCGTCCCAGCCAAGGCCCATGATGATGGTGCTCAGGGCGCCGCCCGCTTCCTTTTCGAGGGAAATGCGCTGGCCCTTGGAGAGATTGATTGCCATAAGAACTCCTGTCAGGTGTTGAATTCGGGACTCATGTCGCCGGTAAGGTAGAGGGGCCCTGCCCGGCGGGCAGTGGCGGAGCGGCGCGTGCGGTAGGGGTCCCGATTCTGCCTGCTCGAAAACCCGAGCGGACGGGCCCCGACCGCACCGGAGACATCGAGGCGACTGTCATCGGTCAAAAGTGGGTCGATGTCGTCGTCGTCCCGCACGTCGATCGGTTGGCGATCCCCCGCGTGCCGGGCGGCACGAAGGTGGTGATCACACTGGCAACGCGCCCGATCCGGGCCGCGCCGGATGCGGGCCAGATGTCCCTGATGACGTATCGGTCCACGACGTCGATCCCTGCGCCCACCCCGCGGTATCAGCCGCGGGGATAGGCGCCCGGTTTCTTACCGGTGCCTTATACGTTGACGCCGAAGTTTTTTGCCAGCGGCCCCAGGCCGCCGGCAAAGCCCTGTCCCACCGCGCGGAATTTCCAGTCGCCACTGTGGCGGTACAGCTCGCCGAAGATCATGGCGGTTTCGGTCGAGCCGTCCTCGGTCAGATCGTACTTCGCGAGCTCCTTGCCGTCGGCCTTGTTGACCACCCGGATGAAGGCGTTGCCGACCATGCCGAAGCTGAGCCGGCGGGCATCGGCATCGTGGATGGTCACGGTGAAGGCCACCTTCTCGATGTCGGCCGGCACCTTGCCCAGATCCACGTCCAGGGTCTCGTCATCGCCTGCACCCTCGCCAGTGGTGTTGTCGCCGTTGTGCGTCACCGACGCGCAGGTCGACACCTTGTGGTTGTAGAAGATGAAGCCGGCGTCATCCTTGACCTTGCCTGCGCCGTTGAGCAGGAAGGCGCTCGCGTCCAGGTCGAACGAGGCACCATCCGTGGCGCGCGGCTCCCAGCCGAGCCCGACCACGACCTGGGCCAGTCCGGGGGCTTCCTTGCTGAGATTGACGTTACCGCCTTTGGCGAGACTTACACCCATTGCACTTCTCCTTTTCAAGAATGGCCGTGTCCACGGCCCGTTGTGGGAAAGCCGGAGGGCTCAACCCTTCAAATCGAACTCGCCGGGGTCCAGGCCCAGCTCGCGGCAGATCCTGCCGACCGCCTGCTGTTCCTGCGCATCGAAGTTGCCGTCCGATGATCCGATCGCGCAGCAGACCCGCACCAGCAACCGGGCTTCGGCCGGCTTGCTCTTGAGCTTGGCGATCGTGGCCAGGCATTCCATCTCGCCGATCTGCCGATCAAACTCGTACTTGGAGGAGAGCTTCTCGAACAGGGTGATCACCTTGGATGTGTCGTAGACCGACAGGGCATCGTTGGTGCGCAGGAAGCCCATCATCTTCTGCTTCTCCTCGGGCTTGACCAGTCCGTCGGCATAGGCCACGACCGTGCACCCCGCGACGACCCCTTCGAGCAGTGCCTGGCTCTTGAATCGAGTCACCTCGTCCTTGAGGCCTTTGCTGACCTCGGAAAACTTGTCCTTCAACCAATTCAGTGCCATGAGAGTCTCCGATGTGGGTGTGAATGATGCGCGATAAAGATCACTTGCGACCGGCCTTCCAGTTGAAGCCGAAGCCGTGTGCCCGATCCATTTCCTGGTGAGAGGGGTAGTATTCGACCAGCTTGGTGGCGACCATCTGACCGTCGCGGTTCTCCAGGGTCGCGATGGCACACATGGCGTTGCGGTTGTCGTGACTGTCCATCTGCGCTTCCAGCTCGGGCTGGCCCGGCATGCGGATCAGGACGCGCCCCTTGGCCGCCGCCCAGTTCGGGGCCCCCTCGTAGATGTAGGCAAAGATCAGGACCCGACGAAATTGCGGCCACTTTCCGCCATTGATCCGGACGAACTCCCCGTCCGGCGACTCGCCGGTCCGGTCATCGCCCACGAGGTGAACGTAGGGTACTGAGTCGAAAGAACCGAATCGGTTCCCCAGTGCCTGCACGACGTCCTTGTGCCCATCGACGAGCTCGATCATACAGCCGACGTCCAGATCGATGCCCTTGCTGCCAAACAGCTTGAAGCCGCCGCTGCCGCGCTCCCAGCGCAGGTTCACCATGATCTCGCCGAACGATCCGCCCTTTTTTTCCAGCGAGATGGGCGTCCGTTTTTCAAGCGTGATCTTGCTCAGGTTCACGCTCGAGGGGGCGGGTGACGGCGCTGGCGCCGGTGCCGGTGCGCGTGGCGTGGCCGGCGGCACATTCGGCGCCGGGGCGCGTGGCGGTGGATCGGCCGGCGAACTCGCAGTAGCGTCGGGATCCTCATCGATCGTGACCCCGAAATGGCGCGCCAATGGCCCCAGGCCGCCAGCAAAGCCCTGGCCAACGGCGCGAACCTTCCATTGACCGTTGCGCTGATAGACCTCGCACAGGATCAGAGCGGTCTCCGCCATGCCGCGCGTAGGAACGGCGAACCGGTGCTGGTCGGCATCGCCGACGATGCTCAGTGATGCACTCGAAATCTGGTCGAAACGCTGTTTGCGGGACAGGCCCTGATCGAGGGTCACCGTCAGCGCGACCCGTTCGATTCCGGCCGGCAGGCGGGACAGGTCCATCGCCCAGGCCTTGTTGGCGGCGTCCACCGAGACCCCTCCGCCCTCGGCCTGCTTCTGGCCGTAGAACACCATGTCCTGATCGCCGCGGACCTTTCCGGTGCCGGCGAGCAGAAAGGCGGCCACGTCCAGCTCCATGCCCGGGGGCAAGGTGCCGCAGTCGAGCGAGATGTTGAGTCTGCGACTCTGGAGCGCTGTGTTCTGTCCAGGCTGTAGGTCCATGGATCCGTTCCGGATGGGTGAGGGAGGAGCAGGAGCAGGTGCAGCTTAATCTGCAAGCGTTACGGATTCCGGGTTGGCGCGGCGGTACAGGACCGAGGACCAGATCGAGGCGCCGATGAACGAGACCCCGATCAACCCGGTGATCACTTCCGGAACGTGCGCGACGGTGCCCGCCAGCATGATCACCGCCAGAATCCCGATCGCGTAGTGGGCCCCGTGCTCCAGGTAGATGAACTGGTCCAGCGTACCGCGGCGCACCAGGTAGACCGTCATGCTGCGGACATACATCGCACCGATGGCCAGTCCGAGCATGATGATCACGACATCTCGCGTGATGGCGAACGCGCCGATGACGCCGTCGAACGAGAACGAGGCATCGAGCACCTCCAGGTACAGAAATGCGGCGATGCCGGCCCGCTTGGCGACACCCATGTCGTCGACCTCGGGCTCGAACAGTCCATCCAGGCTGTCCACCGCAACGTACAGCAGGATCCCGCACAGGCCGGCAAACACCACGGCGTCGACCGTTTCCGCCGGCAGCCATGCCACGGTGCTCACGAGCAGCGCCATGGCCACCAGAATGGGAAAGCTTCCGGTCGAGCCCAGGCGCGCCATCAGATGCTCCAGGCCGCCGATCCAATGCGTGTCCTTTTCCTGGTCGACGAAGAAATTGAGAAAAACCAGCAGCAGAAACATCCCGCCGAATGCCGCGATGGTCGGGTAGTGCTCGGTGAGGACCGCGCTGTAATCGTCCGGAGTTTCGATGGCCATCTTCATGACCTCGAACGGGCCCTGTGAGGTCGTCACGGCCACGATCACGATGGGGAACACCAGGCGCATTCCAAAGACCGCGATCAGGATGCCGACGGTCAGAAACATCTGCCGCCAGAACTCATCCATGTCCTTGAGCACGCCGGCGTTGACGACCGCGTTATCGAAGGACAGCGACACCTCCAGGATGCCGAGCACCACGCACAGCCAGAGCGCTGTGAACAGCCCCATCCCCGAACTGTGCCCCCACCAGGCAGCGAGTGCCAGACAGATGCCGGTGACGACGAAAGACAGGCGAAACTCACGCATGGGGGCTCCAGGGGGAAGAGGGAACGCGGGTATCGGCGGCTGTTACAGGCCATCGATCAGCCCTGCAAAACTGATAGGGCGACAATTAGAGTCGCCCAGAATCACGTCGGTGACCAGTCCCGACACGCAACTGACACGGAAAATGCGCCCGGGTGCCGATACCGGAGCGGACAATTGCGTTCGCCCAACCCGGCAAAATGACCCGGAACGCGTTTAAAATACTGATTTATAATATCAAAGTCCCGTAACGCAGAGTGCGATGGCTGTCACGTCATCGTCACCTGCGCAGTGGGCAGGTCGCACGATCCTGCGCAGGAATCAATTCCCGGCAGGGGCATCGGCGTCCGCGAGTCTGACGACCTGCGATGGAGAATCAATGCGACTCATGCCGCGGTCACGACCGGAGCCAACCGATTCAATTGAGAGGCGCCGCGCCCGGTCAACACCGTGATGATGCCTGACCGACCCGCCATGTCCGCCATACCTGATCCGCCGTGCCCGAGCAATAACCGGGGCGCATGCGTACGGCTGTTCGAACGCAGCGGACCGGGCCGGATCATCCGCGGTGCTCAGTGGCGCTCAGGAAAGGTCAGCCGGCGCCAATGGTGGCACTGCTTGCAGTCGGGCCAGCGCATGCAGAACCAGCGCACGCCGAAACGACTCGCGCACGGGGAGGTGTATATCGAGTGCCGAAATGCCTTGCTCCAGCCAGGACATAGCGACCCGGAACATGCGGGTGTGCACCAACCGGAACCGGTTCCAGCAATACATTCGGGGGCTTCCCCAAGGGCCCGTCGGTGGCCTCATGGCGACACTCGTGGCGAGGGCTGGAGACCGCGATGCGATCAACCAGGATCGAGCGATTGCCATCCGGGAACTGTTAAAGCATAGTTGGCCACTGGCAAACGTTGGACAGATCAAAAAGAGCCGGCCTACCTCGGCCAGCCAGTCAAGTCAACCAGTCAGATCAAGGCAAGGCAAGGCACGCAGGACTGCTCGATGCACAGAACCACTGAGGGGTCCTGAAGCGGGTGAGGACGCACACATGAGCTGGGTGATCGGGCGGCAAGGGCATGATGGCGGACAGATCGGCAAATGGTTTAATGTGCCGGGCGGCAGGGACGATCACTCAATCTAATGGCGCATCGTAATAGCGCTTGCACACGCTGAACCCTAGAGCGTTGGGCGACGGTTCATACAATTCGAAATCGGTGAGGAGCGGAGAGAGATGGAGCAGAAAAAGATTGGCGCACGCAATCGATTCGCCAGATGGATTGTGAACCACACCAAGATAATGTGGTTCATTTTTATTGCCCTCACGCTGTTCTTCGCGGTCGGCATCAAGGACACCCAGATCCGCACGATCTTCTCCGACCTCCTGCCCAAGGACGATCCCTTTGTCCAGGTGTTCCTGGACCATCCGAACTTCGGCAATCCCTTGACCATGACCATCATGATCAAGCGCAAGGACGGCGACATCTATCACGCCGACACCCTGCAGAAGGTCTGGGACATCACCCGTGACATCGACTTGGCACCGGGCGTCGACCATGACCTGATCCTGTCGATCACAACGGAAAAGGCCCGCTACGCAGAGGCCACGCCCTTCGGCATCGACATGCGTCCGGTCATGGAAGACAGCGTCCCGCAGACCGAAGAAGAGCTGAAGGACCTTCGGCGCCGCATCGATCAGTCTCCCAATGCAAAGACCTTCCTGGTGTCGCGGGACGAATCCGCCACGCTGGTCACCGCGGCCTTCCTGGAGCACGCGGTCGATTGGGGTGAGGCCTTCCAGTACGCCAAGAAACTGGTCGAGGCCGCCAGGGACGACAATCACGAGGTCCATCTGGCGGGTCAGCCTGCGCTGATCGGCTGGATCTACCAGTTGCAGGCCCAGATCTGGGCAATCTTCGGCGTCACCTTCGCCGCCCTGATAGCCATCCTGTTTCTCTACATGAGGAACCTGGTGGGCACCGCCACGCCCATCATCTGCAGCGTGGTCTCCGGCATGTGGGGATTCGGTCTGGTCGGATGGATCCAGTCGCCGGTCGAGCCGCTGCTGCTGGTCGTGCCCCTGCTGCTGGTTGCAAGAACCTTCTCACACTGCGTGCAGTTCACCGAGCGCTATTACGAAATCCTGGTGCACGTCAAGGACAAGAAGAAGTCCGTAGAGATCACCATGACCGTCATGCTGGTGCCCAGCGTGTTCGGCATCATCACCGACGTGCTCGGCATCTGCCTGATCGCAATGGCCCCCATTCCCGCCATGGAGCGATTCGCCCTGTTCGCCGGATTCTGGGCCGCCTCCATCGTGCCCAACGGCATCATCCTCATCTCGCTGCTGCTGGCCGCTTTCCCCGCGCCGAAGGATGTCGAAAAACTGGTGGGCGGAGGAGAGGGGTCCGATGGCGGGTTCCATCACCATGTCCGTGTGTGGCTGACCCGGGTCTCCAAGCTCAGCTATGGCAAGCCCGCATACATCACGGCTCCGGTCGCGCTGATACTTGCGATCGGCTGCACCTACGTTGCCTTGCAGATCAAGATCGGAAACCCGACCGAAGGAAGCAGCCTGCTGTTCCCGATCTCCGAGTACAACGTCGCGGTCAAGGAGATCAACCGGAACTTCCCGGGCGTCAACACCCTTGAGATCATCCTGGAGGCCAAGCCGGGGGCGGGCAAGGACTTCCGCGTCGCGCGTTCGCTGGAGGCGACCGCCGTACGCGCGAAGATCCAGAGGATGATGGAAGAGGGCAAGGACCCGCCGCGCGCGACGCTCTCCTTCAGCGATTACCTGATGGAAGGAAACCGGCTGTTCTCCGGAGGGCACCCCAAGTGGCTGCCACTGGACCCCAGTGATGTGGCCGTGAACGCCGCGGGCACCGCCATCACCATGGGCAGCAACCCCAAGAACTTCTCCCAGGTCGTCGACTTCACGTTCCAGGAGTCGACCGTGTCCCTGTGGTATGCAGACAACAAGCAGGAAACGGTGGATAACGCC
>JAJFJX010000373.1 GCA_021773655.1 Panacagrimonas sp. | reverse complement strand
CGCCGAGGGCGTCGAGACCGCCGGTCAGGCCGAGATTCTCACGCGGCTGGGCTGCGATGTCCTGCAGGGCTTTCTGTACAGCCCGGCCGTCCCGGCACGTCACTTCGAGAGCATGCTGCAGGCCGGGAAGGTTGAACCGCGGCAGCCGGTGGCGACGGTCGGCGGTGGACCGACTCTGGTGGTGTCCAACGACACCCCGCGCAGCCCCAGAAACTCGGACAACACCGACACTGGCGCACGCGCCGGATGATGATCCGCGCCCCCGGGCACGTTCGGGTATCCGCATGCTCAGGCGCGCGTGGCGAGGAAGGCAAAGATCATGTCGGCAATGACGATCGCTGATATGGCGTGCACGACCGAACGCGTGGTGGCACGTCCGACGCCTTCGGCACCGCCGCTGACGCCGATCCCGTTGACCACGCCGACCAGCGTGATCAGCAGCGCGAACAGGGCACTCTTGCCGACGCCGTGCAGGATGTCGCCGATGCTGCTGGCCAGGCGCAGATCACTCAGGTAGGCCGGGAACGACAGTCCCAGTTCGGCGGTGATGTAGAGACCGGCGCCGAGCAACGCCACGCAGTCGGCAAACCAGGTCAGGGCGGGCAGCATGATCAGCATCGCCACCAGCGGTGGCGCGACCAGGTAGCGCACCGGATTGATCCCGATCACGGTCAGGGCGCTGATCTCCTCGCTGATTCGCATCATTCCCAGGCGCGCGGCCAGTGCCGATCCGGAGCGGCCGGCGACCAGGATTCCGGTGATCAAAGGCGCGAATTCGCGGGTGATCGACAGCGTCACGCCCAGCGTGACCTGACTCTCGGCGCCGAACAGCGACAGGCTGTAGATGCCCTGAATCGCCACCATCATGCCGATGGCAAACGACAGCACGAACACGATGGGCACCGCGCCGATGCCGATCTCCACGGCCTGGCGGGTGATCGCCTCCAGCCGTACCGGCTGGTGCCGCGCCCGGCCGGTGACCAGCCACGAAAGGCTTTCGAGCAACAGCATCATCGCCAGACCCATCTCGGAGATCCCGGCCACGGTCTGCCGTCCGATTCGCTCCAGAGACGTTCTCACTGCTGCAGCCCGAACAGTGTGTCGAGTCGGGTGGCGCGCAGGATCTCGCGCGTGCGGTCGCCCACGCCGCTCAGGCTCAGTGTGGTGCCCAGGGCCTGGGTCCGCTGCAAGCCTTCGACCAACAGGGCCACGCCTGCGGTATGCAGGTGCTCGACCTCGCTCAGGTCGATGGTGACCCGCGGCGAGCGACCAATCTGTTCCAGCAGTTCGCGCCTCAGCCCGGGTACGTGTTCGATGTCCACCGGTCCATGCCAGCGAATCATCGACGCCGGATGTTCGGCGGTCGAGTCAGTCGGACTCATGTGGGCCGGGAGTCAAGGTCATCAGGCGCGGCGTCGGCCGTGGCATCTGGATCCGGCGGCTCCGGCATCGCAGCCTTCGCGTCCGGCGTGGTCTTGCCGGATTCGCGGACTTCCGCCGGCAGGACCCACTCGCCCAGATCGTAGCCGACCGCGGACATAGCCTGCGCCAGCCGCTCCAGCGGACGCTGGCTGCCGCGCGTGGACTGCACGCTGCCGGGCCGCGCGATCAGAGTCTGAAAACGGTCCAGGAAGCGCGCCCGGTCCGACAGCAGATTGCTGCTCGGTGGCCGTGACTGCGCCCACTTCTGGGCCGGGATCAGTTCCTGGGTCGACACCACCACCGCCCCGGCGCCATCCATGACGATGCAGGCGATGTCGCCGTGCCGGATCAGGCGACCCCGCGCGGTGGCGGCCTCGAACAGGGAACGGGCGATACGGATCATGGGTTCAGGTCACCTGGTGATAGTCGCGAAACCAGCGCACGAAAGCTTCGAGCCCGGTTTCGAGCGAAGTCGAAGGCGCATAGCCGGTGTCGCGAAGCAGATCGCTGACGTCGGCAAAGGTTTCGGTCACGTCGCCGGGCTGCAGCGGCATGTCGACGCGCGTCGCCTTGCGCTGCAGCAGTCCTTCGAGCAGCGCGATGAAATCCGGCAGGGCCACAGAGCTGTGATGTCCGACGTTGTAGAGGCGGTAGGGCGGCCCCGGGGGGGCGGACTCATCGTCCACCGGCATGCCGCGGCGTTCGATCAGCTGCAGAACGACCTTGACCACATCGTCGATGAAGGTGAAATCGCGCCGCATTTTTCCGTTGTTATACACGGTGATCGGTTCACCGGTGACGATGGCGCGCGCAAATCTGTAGTACGCCATGTCCGGGCGCCCCCAGGGACCGTAGACGGTGAAGAAGCGCAGTCCGGTGCAGGGCAGGCCATAGAGGTGCGCATAGACGTGCGCCATCAGCTCGTTGGACTTCTTGGTCGCCGCGTACACCGAGATCGGCAGGTCCACCGACTGGGTCGTCGACCACGGCAGTTGCGTGGAATTGCCGTAGACCGACGAAGACGACGCATAGATCAGTTGCGCCACGCCCTGTCGCCGGCATCCTTCCAGGACGTGGGCGAAGCCGACGATGTTGCTGTCGATGTAGGCCAGCGGATTGTCCACCGAAAAACGCACGCCGGCCTGGGCTGCAAGATGCACCACGCCGGAGAACGCCCGACCGGCGAACATGCCTTCGGTGGAGTCTCGGTCCGAAAGCTCCAGGCGCTCGAAGCTGAAACCCGGTTCAGCGAGCAATCGATCCAGTCGCGCCTGCTTGAGCGCCGGATCGTAGTAGGCGTTGAGGTTGTCGATGCCATGGACCTGCTGACCCAGTTGCAGCAACGCACGGCACACGTGGTATCCGATGAAGCCGGCAGCGCCGGTGACGAGAATCGTCGACATGGCGGCCATTATGCAGGCCGCTCAGTTCACTCGGATGGCAGGCGAGTCACTACAGGCGATTCCTGCCGTGGAACTGCGGGCGCACGGCGCGGCATGCGCAGCAGGCGTGGGCTGCGGAAGCGGGCCAGCCGACGGTAGAGCAGGCCGTAGCTGACTGCGAACAGTGCGAAGAACGCCATCAGCCTGAGGGTGGAGTTCCAGAACAGCAGCGCCGGCGCGGCACACATCAGGCCCAGCATCCAGACGTAGAGCGAGGTCATCGAATTGGGGATGGCCAGGCCGGCTCCGCGTGCACGGCCCTGCGGGCGCACCAGGCGACGATAGATCAGATGATGCAGGTGCAGGGCATCCGGCTCGCTCCAGGCGCGGCGACGCATGACCTCGCGCCTGAAAGACGAAAACAGCGTGTCCCAGATCGGGTAGGCCAGCAGTAGCAGGCAGAACCACGGCGACACCGCCGGGTTGCGTGCCACCAGCAGGACCGACAGCTCGCCAAGCGCGAACCCCAGGAAATAGGCGCCAGCGTCACCCAGAAAAACCTTCCCGAACGGGAAGTTCCACGCCAGAAATCCGAGCAGGGTTCCGCAGAACAGCAGTGAAAGACCCTGCACCAGTGGATCACCCACCCGTGTGGCGACAATGAAGAATGCCGCAAAGCAGATCACGCAGTAGAAGGCGGACAGGCCGTTGAAACCGTCGATGATGTTGATCGAATGCGCCACGCCGCCGACTGCGAACGCGGTGAATAGGAACGCAAACACCGTGACATGGGCCAGCAGCCAGTCAAAGCCGGGCAATCCGACGCGCCGCAGTTCCCCGCCGATCAGAAACCATGCCGCACCGGCTGACAGGAACGTTGCCAGCAGGCGCAGGTGCGGGCTCAGGTGCCCCCGCAGGTCCTCTGCCAGGCCGACGGCGATTGCCGGCACCGCGCACAGCAGCAGGCCCAGAGCCAGTTCACGCTGCGGCAGTTGTGGCCAGGCCAGAGCAGCCGCCGCCACGCACAGGATCACCGGCAGGCCGCCCAGCCGGGTTGCGAAGTGACGGTGGACGCGCTGAACGGTTCCGCCCTTGTCGGTCGCAAGGCCCCATCGGCGGGTGAGCAGGACGGTCAGTCCGGTCAGTCCGGCGCTGGCCAGTGCCAGCAACAGGATCAACTGCAGTGCGTCAGCGCCGAGCACGTCGCACGGAAATTTCGGCTGCGAAGATCAGGTGGCCGTTCATGCTGGGCGTAGGCTTCGGGTCTCGTGATCGGAAATGAAATTCAGCCGGGATCGAAAACGGAGTCATTCCCGCCAGGGCGGGAATGATGCTGGCTGAGAATCATTGCTGATCAAGTCGGGTCTTGTTGGCAGCTGGCTGTGCGACAGCGGCCCTGCATGTTGCAGAAAAATGACACTGTGGATCATGCCCGCACCTGCGGTCGATGCCAAGGCGACGGGCCCCGACGCCGGGCCCCGGCGCCAGGCTCTGGCGCGATGCGATCAAACCTGCACAGGCCGACATCCCAAGGTGCCGATCGCAATGATGGATTGCGGCAAGCGTGACCGCAACGCGGATCCCGCTTGTCGGTATGCTCGCCGTCCTGTGAACGCACTCGCGACAACTGCATCTGCCCACCGCCTGGAGCTGTTCGCCTGGGCCGCGATGGCTGTGGGACTGCTGCTGATCCTGAAGTTCAAACTGCTGCCCGCGTTGCTTGGAGGGCTGCTGGTATTCGAACTGGTTCGGTTGCTGACGCCACTGGTGATGCGCGCGGAGATCGGAAACGACTGGGCTCGAATCATCGTGGTGGTCCTGATCTCGGCACTGGTGATCGCGGCGGTGAGCCTGGCGATTCTGAGCGCCATCTCGTTCTTCCGCAGCGACGCCGGCAACCTGTCGACGCTGATGACCAAGCTGGCCGAGATCATCGACCAGTCCCGCGCCCGTCTGCCCGCCTGGGCACTGACCTACCTGCCGGAGACTGCCGAAGAACTCAGGGCCGCGCTCACCGCCTGGCTGCGCAAGAATGCCGGCGCCCTGCAGGGCATGGGGACCGATTTCGCGCGGGCCCTGGCCCATATCCTGATCGGCATGGTGGTCGGTGCGCTGCTGGCGCTGAGCGAGGCGATGACCACCGTCGAACGCCGGCCGCTGTCGGCAGCGCTGGTGGAACGCACCGAACGGCTGAGCCGGTCATTCCGGCGGGTGGTCTTTGCGCAGGTGTGGATCGCAGCGCTCAACGCCACGCTCACCGCGCTGTACCTGATGGTGGCCCTGCCCCTGTTGGGAATCGATCTGCCGCTGGCCAAGACCCTGATCGCAGTGACATTCGTCTGCGGTCTGCTGCCGGTGGTGGGCAACCTGATCTCCAACACGGTGATCGTGGTGGTGTCGCTGAGCCAGTCGCTGTTCGTGGCGATAGGGTCGCTGACCTATCTGGTGGTCATTCACAAGCTCGAGTACTTTCTCAACGCGCGGATCATTGGTTCACGGATCCGTGCGCGGGCCTGGGAGATGCTCATCGCGATGCTGCTGATGGAAGCGATCTTCGGCATCGCCGGGCTGATTGCAGCGCCCATCTACTACGCCTACCTCAAGGACGAGCTGCAGGACCGTGGACTCGTCTGAGTGTGCGTAGACCCTGGAGGAGATCGTCGTGCTCAAAGTCCATCACCTGACCCATTCACGCTCGCAGCGCATCCTGTGGTTGCTCGAGGAACTCGGGCTCCCCTACGAGCTGGTCATCCACCCGCGCGATCCGGTGACCGTGCGTTCGCCTCAGAGCCTGTTCCGGATTCACCCGCTGGGCAAGGGGCCGACCATCGAGCACGATGGCGGCGCCCTGACCGAATCCGGTGCCATCATCGATTTCGTCACCCGCAGACTGGCTGCCGGGCGCCTGAGCGTGCCGGAAACCTCTCCCGAGTTCGCGGATTACTGCTTCTGGCTGCACTACGCCGAGGGCTCCGCCATGGGGCCGGTGGTGTTCGACCTGCTCGACGGCATGACCGGTAACGGCTGCGGTGAGGCCCTGCGGGGTTTCTTTCTCAATGAGATCGAGCACAGCTTTGCGTACATGTCCGAGGTGCTGTCCGGGCAGGAGCATTTTCTGGCGAGCGGCTTTTCGGCCGCCGACATCAACATGACCTGGGTTCTGGAACTCGCGGAGCCCTGTGGCCATCTGCAGGACCGCCCGGTGCTCGCCTCCTACGTCCGTCGCATGCAGGCACGGCCGGCATACCTGAGGGCGACGGAAAAAGGCGGCAAACAGGATCTGGGCATGTTCCGACGGGCCTCGGCGCCGCCGCTGACCTGAACCGCGGCACGCTCAGGGCAGCGCGGCCAGTTTCAACGCCAGCTCCAGCGCCTGCTCGTAATTGAGCCGGGGGTCGACCTGGGAGCGGTATGCCCGCTGCAGGTCCTGTTCCAGCAGCTCACGCGCACCCCCCAGACACTCGGTGACATCCTCGCCGGTCAGTTCCAGGTGCACGCCGCCGAGGTGCGAGCCGCTGGCACGGTGAATGTCGAAGGCCGCGGTCAGCTCGGACAGGATGTCGTCGAAGCGGCGGGTCTTGACGCCGTTGCCCAGCGTCCGGGTATTGCCGTGCATGGGATCGCACAGCCACAGCACCCGGTGACCCTTTCGGCGCACGCCGTCGATCAGGCGGGGCAGGTGATCGCCGATCTTCTCCGCGCCCATGCGATGGATCAACACCAGCCTGCCCGCCTGGTTGTCCGGATTGAGGGTGCGGCACAAACCCAGCAGCCAGTCCTCGGTGATCGAGGGACCGACCTTGACCCCGACCGGATTGGCAATCCCGCGGCAGTATTCGACGTGCGCACCGTCCAGGTCCGCCGTGCGCATGCCGATCCACGGAAAATGGGTGGACAGGTTGTACCAGCCGGGTTTGCGCGGCACCTGCCGGGTCTGCGCCTGTTCGTACCACAACAGCAGGGCTTCGTGGCTGGTGAAGAAATCAATGCGGTTGAACTCGTGGAGCTCGGTTCCGGCCAGGCGCTCCATGAATCGCAGGGACTCGCCGATGGCATCCACGCGGGCCTGGTACTCGGCTGCCAGCGGTGAATGCTGGACCCAGGCCAGATCCCAGTACTCGGGATGGTGCAGGTCGGCGAAGCCGCCATCGATCAGGCCGCGCACGAAGTTGATGGTCATCGCCGATCGCGTATGCGCTTCCAGCAGTCGACGTGGATCGGGGACGCGGTCGGCAGCGGTGAACGGCGAGGCGTTGACCATGTCGCCGCGATAGGCGGGCAGGGTGACGCCGTCGCGGGTCTCGTCGTCGGCCGAGCGCGGCTTGGCGTACTGGCCGGCAAAGCGGCCGACACGGGTGACACGGGTCTTCATGCCGTGGACCAGCACCAGCGACATCTGCAGCAGAACCTTGAGCCGGTTGGTGATCAGCTCCGGCCGGCAGTCGTCGAACGACTCTGCGCAATCCCCGCCCTGCAGGACGAATCGCTGACCGGCCTGCGCCTGCGCGAAATGGGCACGCAGGGCCTCGACCTCCCACGAGGTGACCAGGGGTGGCAGCAGGCGCAGATCGTCCACGGCCCGTGCCAGGGCCGCAGCATCCGGGTAGTTCGGCTGCTGCACGGCAGTTCGGGATTGCCAGGATTCGGGGTGCCAGTTCATGTCGGTGCTCGTCAATTGCACCCACGATACCGCAGGTCCATGGGTCACCCCGGCCTTCCCTCCAGCGTGACCGGCCCGGCCCGGACCTCCGGAGCGTGGCGCGCGAGCCGAGGTCGTGATCCGAGGTCCTGATCCGAGGTCCTGATCATGCAGGCCATTCGATCCGGGTTTTCAACCCGACTGAATCGGATTGAACCCGGACTGCCGATTCCGGTTCAGAAGATAACCACGAACGGCGCACGCGACACCCCGTGCCGTTCAGGCTCGGGGCCGAGCAAGCGGTGAGCGATGCCGCTGATGTTGCGGTCCGGGCTACTTCCTCTGATTGAAATTCAAGGAGGCATCGCATGAAAACAACACCTTTCATACTTTCGCTGATTCTGTTGATTCCACTGTTGGGGGTGGGCTGCCAGCCGGACCGGGAACCGAAGATCGTCGAAGAGGCGATCGATGTCGCCGAGGAGATCAGCGAGGGTCGGGACGAGATCCGCGACGCCCGCGGAGACGCGGCACGGGACCCGACGCTGGACAAGGACCCCGCCGAAGCTGCGGAGGCACGTTTCCGGGTGCAGAAGGAAAAGGCCGAAGCCGAGCACGAGGTTGCCCGGCAGCTCTGCGATGTGATGAAACAGGAACAGCAGCGCACGACCTGCTTCGAAAAGGCCAGTGCAAATTATGAAACCGCCGTCGCAACGGCCGAACGACAGCGACGTGAAAGCCTGGCGCAGGCCCGGTCCTCGGCCCCGGCACAGCAGGACGGGGCGACCGACAAAACTTCCGGCGAGGCGGCGTCTGCAAAGGAATCCTGAATGCTCTCGCGCCGCCTGTACGGGCCCTACATCGAGTCAGGATGCGGCGCAGTTCCTGAGAGTCGACCCGCAGGCCTGGCGCACACCGATGCCAGAGCGTCGCGGCGCAAGCGTGCAAGCGTCTGACCCGGGCAGATTCGTATGCTGTCCGGGCTGCCGGGGCGGCAGTTCAACGTGAAGGCGTTGATTCGGAATCGAGCCTGTGGTTGAGTCGGACGATTTCCTTTGCCAGGCCCGACCGATCAGGCGGGCCGGCGCCTACGTCCAGAATGCGTGCAGGTGGAATCCCGACGCGCGTCTTGAGTCTGCGGATATCGTCCGCGATGCGATCCAACCAGTCGTCGATCCGACGCAGGCGGCGCAGCGCCAGACTGTCAGGTCCCTCGCTCATGGACCGATCGAGCCAGAGCCCTTGAAGGCAGAGCCCTTGAACGGCCTCAAGCCGGCTTGGCGCCTCCGGCCAGGAACATCCAGGTTTCCACCACGGTGTCGGGATTGAGCGACATGCTCTCGATGCCTTCTTCCAGCAGCCATTTGGCCAGTTCGGGATGATCGCTGGGGCCCTGGCCGCAGATGCCCACGTACTTGCCATGTTTGCGGCAGGCCTGGATGGCCATGTGCAGCATCGCCTTGACGGCGTCGTCGCGTTCGTCGAACAGATGCGCGATCAGGCCGGAGTCGCGGTCCAGGCCCAGAGTGAGCTGGGTCATGTCGTTGGAGCCGATGGAATAGCCGTCGAAGTGCTCCAGGAATTGTTCTGCCAGCACCGCGTTGCTCGGCAGCTCGCACATCATGATCAGTTCAAGGCCGTTGTCGCCGCGCGCCAGGCCGTTTTCGGCCAGGATTTCGTTGACCCGTCTGGCTTCGCCAACGGTGCGCACGAACGGGATCATGATCTTGATGTTGGTCAGACCCATGGTGTTGCGCACGAAACGCAAAGCCTCGCACTCCATGTCGAAGCACGGCCGGAACGATGGCGCGATGTAGCGCGAGGCGCCGCGAAAACCCAGCATGGGGTTTTCTTCGTGCGGCTCGTACTTCTTGCCGCCGACCAGGTTGGCGTACTCGTTGGACTTGAAATCGGACATGCGCACGATCACCGGCTCTGGCGCAAACGCCGCGGCGATGGTGGCCACACCCTCGGCGAGACGCTTGACGAAGTAATCGCGCGGGCTGTCGTAGGCCGAGATCATGGTGGTGATCTGGCGGCGAATATCGGGCGGCTGACGGTCCAGTTCCAGCAGCGCCTGCGGGTGGATGCCGATCTGGCGGTTGACGATGAACTCCAGCCTCGCCAGGCCGACCCCGCGATGGGGCAAAGCGGCAAAGTCGAAGGCCTGCTCCGGCGTACCGACGTTCATCATGATCTTGACCGGGATGTCCGGCATCCTGTCCAACGCGATCTCATCGACGACAAAATCGATATGGCCGTCGTAGATGTGGCCGGTGTCACCCTCGGCGCAGGACACAGTGACGCTCTGGCCATCCTTCAGGATCTCCGTTGCGTTACCGCAGCCGACGACCGCCGGAATTCCAAGCTCGCGCGCGATGATCGCGGCGTGGCAAGTGCGGCCGCCGCGATTGGTGACGATGGCGCTGGCGCGCTTCATCACCGGCTCCCAATCGGGATCGGTCATGTCGGTGACCAGCACGTCGCCGCTCTGCACCTTGGACATCTGGTCCAGGCCCTTCATCAGGCGAACCGTGCCGGCGCCGATCTTCTGGCCGATGGCGCGCCCCTCGGTCAGGACCTTGCCCTTGTCCTTGAGCTTGTAGCGGCGCAGCACGTTGGCGGACGCGCGGCTCTGCACCGTTTCGGGACGCGCTTGGAGAATGTAGAGCTGGCCGTCGATGCCGTCCTTGCCCCACTCGATGTCCATCGGGCGCTGGTAGTGGTCCTCGATGATCTGCGCCTGCATGGCCAGCGCCTCGATGTCGCTGTCGGTCAGGCAGAAGCGCCCGCGCTCCTCCGTGGAGACCGGCACGAACTCCACGGTGCGGCCGAGCTTGCGCTCCAGCGAATACACCATCTTCTTGGCTTTCTCGCCCAGCCCGCGCTTGAGGATGGCCGGGCGTCCGGCCTTGAGCGCGGGCTTGTAGACGTAGAACTCGTCGGGATTGACTGCGCCCTGCACCACGGCCTCGCCCAGACCGTAGCTGGCGGTGATGAAAATGGCGTCGCGAAAGCCGGACTCGGTGTCCATGGTGAACATCACGCCCGATGCGCCCTTGTCGGAACGCACCATGCGCTGCACGCCGGCCGACAGCGCCACCACATCGTGGGCAAAACCGTGATGGACCCGATAGGAAATGGCGCGGTCATTGAACAGCGAGGCAAACACTTCCTTGATCGCGTGCAGCACGTTGTCGATG
>JAJFJX010000372.1 GCA_021773655.1 Panacagrimonas sp. | reverse complement strand
GGCCATCGGACCGTGCACCTGGCCGGCGGGCGCATCGTCGCCGACCGCCCGGCGCGCGGCCGTGATGGCCTGCAGATCCAGAACGCCAGCGAGGACGGCGCATGAGCTTTGCCCGCCCCAATCTGCTGCGACGCTACTGCGGCGAACACGCGCGGGTCTGCATGGCAGCGCTGGGACGGCAGTGGCGGGCGCCGTTCGGCACCCTGCTCAGCGCCCTGGTGATCGGCGTCACGCTGGCGCTGCCGGCCGGACTGGAAATGCTGCTGGGCAACCTGCGCCAGGCCGCCGGCGATCTCAACCAGACGCGCAGCCTGACCGTGTTCCTCAAAGACGAGATCAACGCCGCCGCCGGTCGCGAACGTGCCGCCAGCTTCGCCACGCTGCCCGGCGCCCTGCGCGCCGAATACACCTCGCGCGAACAGGCGCTGAGCGACTTTCGCGCGCGCACCGAACTCGGCGGCGTGATCGAGGCGCTGGGCCGCAACCCGCTGCCGGCCTCGGTCACGGTGGTGCCGCAGGCGGCCGCCACGCCGGCGCAGCTCGACACGCTGGCCAAGCAGCTGGCCGACGATCCGGGGGTCGAACACGTGCAGCGCGACAGCGGCTGGAGCCAGCGCCTGGCCGCGGCGCTGGCGGTGGGCTCGCGCCTGGCGCTGATCCTGGCGGTCGGCCTGAGCCTGGCGGCGGTGCTGGCGATGGGCAACACCATCCGCCTGGACATCGAGGCGCGGCGCGAGGAGATCGTGGTGATGCAACTGATCGGTGCGCCCGCTGCCTTCATTCGCCGACCGTTCCTGTACGCCGGGTTCTGGTACGGCCTGTCCGGCGCGCTGGTGGCGGTGCTCGCCCTGCTGCTGACCCGCTACACGCTGGCGCAACCGGTGGGCGAGCTGGTGCAGCTCTACGAAGGCGCCTTCGCCCTGCGCGGGCCCTCGGCCCGCACCCTGGGAACTCTGGTCGTCGCCGGCATCGTGCTCGGCCTGGGCGGCGCCTGGCTGGCCGTGACACGGCACCTGGGACGGGTCTGAAGCCTGGCCGGGCGGTGGCGCGCCCTCACACCACGCCCAGGCGCCGCCAGTCCGGCAGGGTGTTGGCAATAAAGTCGTCGACCAGCACCCGCGCCTTGTCCAGCTGTGCCTGCGGGTCGGTCACCGCCTCGCCGTTGTCGAGCAGGCTGCGGCCGCTGGACAGCAGACGGTCGCGCAACTGGGCGGCCAGCAGCGGCGCCTCTATCGGAACCGAGCCGGCCACCAGCGGGTACAGCGCCAGCTCGTACTCCTGCACTTCGCGCGGGCAGGCGCTGCGGGTGCCCTGCAGGCAGGCGTAGGGCAGCCACTGGTCCAGCGTCGCCCGCGCCACCGCGCGGTTGAAGGCGGCCACGCGCGCCGCCGGCAGGCTCTGCGGCAGGCACAGGGCGACGTGTCCGGCATGCAGAAGCAGGCTCGCAACCTGGATCGCGTCGGTCAGCGGACGCCCGGCGAAAGCACCGCGCAACGCCAGTGTCGCGATGCGCTCGCTGCCGTCCTGCAGGGCCTCGATGACGCTGTCGAGCAGATCCTGGGGCAGATCCAGACTGCCGAAGGCGGTGCCGACCTTGCGCTGCTCGCGGTTCAGCCCGCGACGCGCGATCAGGCGCACCTGCCCGATCATCGCCGCGTTGCGCGGGCCGTATCGCAATCCGCGCCCGAACAGGTCGCGGCGAAACCCCTGGTTCATGGCCAGGTCGATCAGGGTCTGCTGCAGGCCGCGGCTCTCGCCCTGCGCAGCGACGATCCTGGCCAGTTCCGGGGGCAGCAGGCCGGGCAGGTAGTTCTCGGCCAGCGTGGCGGTCGCCACCGGGGCCAGCTTGGCCGCGGCCATCGCCTCGGCGACCTCGCGGTGCCACAGCGGCTGCCAGTGATCGTTCAGGTATTCGTGCGCCAGGTAGGCCGTGGACCCCTCGCCGAAACTCTCGATGCGCGAGGCCATGCCCGGCAGCGCGCCGGCCACCTGCGCCTTGGCCTGCACCAGCTCGCCGAGCAGTGCCGCGCCCTGCTGCAGCAGTTGTGGCACGCCCCGCTGCGGCGCCTGCTGCAGCAGGGCGCGCAGCACCTGCTGTACCGGCAGGCCCGAGGCCCAGCCCGGCATCGCGTTGTAGGAGACGTAGACCAGCGCGCCGGGCGCGGCGGCGTGGGCCAGACAGCGCACCACCGCGTCGCGCAGGCCGGGGGCCAGCCAGGACAGCACGCCGTGCAGGCCCAGGTACTCGAACTGGCCCCAGTCCGGCGGCCAGTGCTGCGCCAGTTCGGCGAAGTCGGCCTCTACAAAGCGAAGGTTGTCGAGCCCGGCGGCACGGGCAAAGGCGCGTGCGTGCGCCACGTGCTCGGGGTTGAAGTCCACGCCCAGGAACTCACCCTGGGGAAAAGCCACCGCGAGCTGGGCCAGTGACAGGCCCTGGCCACAGCCGAGTTCCAGGTAGCGCAAGGGTCCGTCGACCGGCTGCGACGCGTAGCCGTTGAGCAGGGCGGCGTAGCGCATCCAGTCCGGCGCCATCTCGCGGTAGTGGCCGAAGGTGTAGCCGATCGAGGTCTGATAGCCGTGCGTCCAGCCGCCACCGGAATGCTGGGCCCGGCTCATGTCGCGCGCCCGTCGTCGCTGACCGGCGCCGGCGCCACCACTGCGTCGTAGACCAGCATCGCGGCACCGTCGCGCCAGGCAGTGCCATAGGGTTCGACATAGGGTCCCTGCGCCTGTGCACCCGCATCCGGCGGCAGGATGCCGGCGCGGGTGATGTCGACCTCGGTCCAGCCGGCCGCCCGTGCCACGGCGGCGGCGGCGGCGAGGTCATGGGCCGCGCCCAGCGGCTGGCGCAGGAACACCAGCAGCGGGTGGCGATCACCGGCGCGGCGGTCGGGAACCGTATGGGCGCAGGCCACGGCGGCGTAGAGATGGATCTGGTCGGACACTGGAATCACGGAAGACATGTAGATCTGGAAGGACGATGGGATCTGGCGCGGACGGGTTCAGAACGGCGCCGCATCATCATAGTTTCCCGGCGGCGCGTAGTTGCACACCCACACCTCGGCCGCCCGGCAGCGCGCTCGCCCGCAGCCGACGTGAGAGGAGTAGGTCGACACCACCTGGGTGTAGTGGCCGCAGGTCTCGCCTGCCGGCGCCTGGCATCGATGGCTGGCCGCGTCGTACCACTGCCGCTCACCGGCCCAGAAATCGACCACCTGCGACGGCCAGCGACGCCAGCCCGGGTAGTCGCCACCGCGGCGATAGCCGTAGACGTTCTCGCCCCACAGGCCGGCGGAGCCCGGACCCGGGTTGTGGGCGATCTCGCAGTCCCGCTCCCCTGCCAGGATCTCGGCCCCGGCCTGGGCACGTTGCGCGGCGGCGTCCGACCAGTGCAGCGGCGGAGTCCCGACCTCGGCACGCCAGCGATTGTGCGCGGCCAGCAATCCGGCGAACGCGGCCGGTTCGCCGGGTGCAGCCAGCGCCGCGGGCGGCGGCGGCAGGGGGTCGGGCATGCAGGCGCACAGCAGGACCATCAGCAGTCCGCAGGCAATGCCCCGGTGTCCGCGGGGTCGGGTCATGCCACCCATGATGCCGGAGCCCGGCTGCGATCCGACTCCGGGTGACACTCCAGATCAGCCTGAGGGCGGCGTCCTGACGGGCAGCGGGCGGGACACTGAATTCCTGGTGCGCCAGTTCTCGCGACAGCGACGAACCCAGGCCCGAAGGAGCCGCGGCGGGCGATCCGCGAGGGCCGCATCCAGTGAAGCCCTGGCCCTTGGTTCGATGCGAACCGGCGAGCGCCGAGGTTCTCGACGCCGTGCGGCATTTGCTGGATGAAGGCGAAGGGGCGGTTCAGAGCGCTGTCTGCCAGTTGGCCGCCCTCCCCGGCTGTGGGGGATCGAGGCCCAGGAGCGTGAAATCATCGAGCCTGGCCCTTCATGGGCCGCTATGGGCCGCTATGGGCCACGTTCACCACCGTTGACCACTGTTCGGGGCTGCGGCGCCGCCGGATCCGGGCCGGACCTGAACCCCCGTGACGCCGGCATCAGGGCGGGTGGGCAAGCCGTCCATAGCCGAAAACTAAACCTGGAATTAAAAAAAAATACTTCTTCTACCGCCGAACGGTGCCTACCATGGTGGCCCCTCCATCAATACGAGTCTGTCCATGTCGCTTATCAACACCGTTGTCCCGCCGTTCAATACCACCGCTTTCCACGCTGGCGAGTTCGTTCAGGTCACCGACGCCACCTTCAAGGGCAAGTGGTCGGTGGTGGTCTTCATGCCGGCCGCCTTCACCTTCAACTGCCCGACCGAGGTCGAGGACGCGGCCAACAACTACGCCGAGTTCCAGAAGTTGGGCGCCGAGGTGTAC
Organism: Panacagrimonas sp.; assembly: GCA_021773655.1. Classification (GTDB taxonomy): domain Bacteria; phylum Pseudomonadota; class Gammaproteobacteria; order Nevskiales; family Nevskiaceae; genus Panacagrimonas. The sequence goes on along the minus strand of JAJFJX010000372.1, from coordinate 8,649 downwards.
ATCGTCACCACCGACACGCACTTCTCGCACAAGATCTGGCACGAGACCTCGCCCGCCGTCGGCAAGGCCAGGTTCCCGCTCGTGGGCGATCCCACGCACCAGCTGACCCGCGCCTTCGGCGTGCATATCGATGCAGAAGGCCTGGCGCTACGCGGCACTTTCGTCATCAATCCTGAGGGCGTGATCAAGACGATGGAGATCCACTCCAACGAGATCGCCCGCGACATGAGCGAGACCTTGCGCAAGCTCAAGGCCGCGCAGTTCATCGCCGCCAACCCCGGCCAGGTCTGCCCCGCCAAGTGGAAGGAAGGCGAGAAGTCGCTGAGGCCTTCGCTGGATCTGGTGGGCAAGATCTAAGCGAGCCGCGTGCTCAACGAGTCATCGTTAGTCATCGTTGGAAGCCGCAACCCGTCATTCCCGCGGAAGCGGGAATCCAGACCCCGGTCGGAAGATCGCGATCCACTGGATGCCCGCCTGCGCGGGCATGACGGGATTCTTTTTGCCCAAATTCTTGCATCCACCCGAATCGTTTCACCCAGGAGCCCGCCATGTTGGACGCTGACCTCAAGGAACAACTCAAGGCCTACCTCGAACGCGTGACGCGGCCGATCGGGATCACCGCTTCCGTGGACGATTCAGCCGCCTCGCAGGAAATGCTGGCACTGCTCGCCGACCTCGTCGCGCTCAGCGACAAGATCACGGTGACCGAGCGCCGCGACGACGACCAGCGCAAGCCCTCGTTCGCGCTGTCGACGCCGGGCCAGGACATCCAACTGCGCTTTGCCGGCATTCCGCTCGGCCACGAGTTCACCTCGCTGGTGCTCGCGCTGCTGCAGGTCGGCGGTCATCCCTCGCGCCTGGCCGCGGAGGTGATCGAACAGATCAGGAATCTGGAAGGCGACTTCAGGTTCGAGACCTACTTTTCGCTGTCCTGCCAGAACTGCCCGGACGTCGTGCAGGCGCTGAACCTGATGGCAGTGCTCAACCCGCGCATCCAGCACGTGGCGATCGACGGCGCGCTGTTCCAGGACGAGGTCAACACGCGCCAGGTCATGTCGGTGCCGATGGTGTTTCTCAACGGCGAGCCGTTCGGTGCCGGCCGCATGGGTGCGGAAGAAATCCTGGCCAGGATCGACACCGGCGCCGCCAGCCGCGAGGCCGAGAAGCTCAAGACCAGGGCGCCCTTCGACGTGCTGATCGTCGGCGGCGGGCCGGCAGGCGCGGCGGCGGCGATCTATGCCGCGCGCAAGGGCATTCGCACCGGTATCGCCGCGGAGCGTTTCGGCGGCCAGGTGCTGGACACGATGGGCATCGAGAATTTCATCTCCGTCACCGAGACCGAGGGGCCCAAGATGGTGGCGGCGCTGGAGCAGCACGTGCGCCAGTACGACGTCGACATCATGAATCTGCAGCGGGCGGAGAAGCTGCTTCCCGCGGGCGCCGACGGCCTGGTGGGAGTGCAGCTCGCCAGCGGCGCGACGCTCAGATCGAAGACCGTGATCCTCTCCACCGGCGCGCGCTGGCGGCAGATGGGCGTGCCGGGCGAAGACGAGTACCGCAACAAGGGCGTCGCCTATTGCCCGCACTGCGACGGCCCGCTGTTCAAGGGCAAGCGCGTGGCGGTGATCGGCGGCGGCAACTCCGGCGTGGAGGCCGCGATCGACCTGGCCGGCATCGTCAGCCACGTCACTCTGATCGAGTTCGACTCCAGGCTGCGCGCCGACGCGGTCCTGCAGCGCAAGCTCTACAGCCTGCCCAACGTGCGGGTGATCGTGTCGGCGCAGAGCACCGAGGTCACGGGCGACGGGCAGAAGGTCAACGGCCTGTCGTACCAGGACCGCGGCACCGGCGAACTGCATCACCTGGAACTGGAAGGCATCTTCGTGCAGATCGGCCTGCTGCCGAACAGCGACTGGCTCAAGGGAAGCCTGGACCTGTCGCCGCGCGGCGAGATCATCGTCAATGATCGCGGCGAGACTTCGCTGCCCGGCGTGTTCGCGGCCGGCGACGTCACCACCGTGCCGTACAAGCAGATCATCATCGCGATGGGCGACGGCTCCACGGCCGCACTGAGCGCCTTCGACCACCTGATCCGCCACTCCATGCCAGTCGAGGACGCCAGAGCTGCGTAAGGCTGATGGCCTGTCGGACCGCAGAGTCCGCGTCCCGGCCCACGATGATGCACCGGGCTGCCATACGCGGCCATGGTTCCTCGCTTTATCGATGGCTCAAGGAGCACTCCCCACGCCGCACCCATGTCCGGGGCGGGACAGCGACAGTCCGACGGGCTGCAGCGGACATGGCTGCAGCGGACATGAAAAAGCCGGCGCGGGGCCGGCTCCTTCGGATCAGTGGAGCTCGATCAGTGGGGCTCGACCTTGTGACCGGGAATGCTCGGGGTGTACAGCGGGCCTTCCTGCGCGGCGAAATAGCGCGACAGCGCACGGATCTCCTCGTCGGTCAGGGCCGCGGCCTGCGACATCATGATCGGGTTCTTGCGCGCGCCGCTCTTGTAGTCCTTGAGCGCGTGTTCGAGATAGTTGGCGTACTGGCCGGCCAGTACCGGGTAGGCCGCCATGATTGGTTTGGCGCCGGCCTGGCCGTGGCAGGCAGCGCACTGGGCGGCCTTCTCGGGTGCGGCAGTTTCGGCCAGCACGGGCAGGGCAAACAGGCTCAGGCCAAGCGCCAGGAACTTTGGAAGAGATTTCATCGTGGGACTCACTTCTACTTCTTGGGGGCGGTGGCGAGATAGGCGGCGATGTCCGCGATGTCCTGGTCGCTCATGCTGGCGGCCTGGGCATGCATGGTGGTGTGCGGACGCTCTCCACTGCGATAGGCCTTGAGCGCCAGTTCCAGATACTCGGCCGGCTGTCCGCTGACCTTGGGCACGCGGTAGGTCGGGTAGGCGTTGTTGTAGCCGGGAATCCCGTGGCAGCCCATGCAGGTATTGGCCTTTTCCATTCCGGCCTCTTTGTCGCCAGCGGCAGCGACCGGCATGGCGGATGCCAGCGCAAGGGCGGCGGCGCCCCAACGTGCGGATTTCATGACGACAGGTCTCCCGGAATGTTCTTGCGCGGCGGACATGAGCCCGTGGCGGCCGCGTATGTTCGGGGAATACGCCGCCGGGGTCAACGCAGGCCGAGGTCGCGGCAGAACCGCGCAGGCAGGGCCGGTGCCGCTCCGGCTTGGGTATAGTCGGGGCCGCCCACCCGCACCCGGACTCCGAACGACGCATGCCCAGCGCCAGATCCCGCGTTGCCGACGATGACCTGTCCTCGATCGTCGCCGCCGTCGACCTGGGCTCCAACAGCTTCCACATGCTGGTGGCACGGGCCCACGGATCCGAACTGCAGGTGATCGACCGCCTGCGCGAGCCGGTGCGTCTGGCTGCGGGACTGGACCCGGACCGGCGCCTGAGCGCGGACTCCCAACAGCGCGCCCTGGACTGCCTGCGGCGTTTCGGCCAGCGCCTGCGCAATCTGCCGCCGGAGCGGGTGCGCGCGGTTGGCACCAACACCATGCGCAAGCTCAAGCGTGGCACCGATTTTCATGCCGCGGCCGAAGTCGCACTGGGCCACGGCATCGAGATCATTTCAGGCGTCGAGGAGGCGCGCCTGGTCTACGGCGGGGTGACCCGCGGCATGGACCAGAACGACCCGCGGCGGCTGGTGGTGGACATCGGAGGTGGCAGCACCGAACTGATCATCGGCCGCGGCCCGGACCCACGGCTGATGGAATCGGTGGGTCTGGGGTGCGTGGTGCATCAGCAGCTGCATTTCGAGGACGGCGTGATCACCCGCGCGCGCTTCCGCCAAGCGCGACTGGCGGCCCGGGTGGCGCTGGAGTTCCTCGAACACCGCTACCGCAAGTCCGGCTGGGACCTGGCCATCGGCGCCAGCGGCACCGTGCGCGGCGTCTGGCGGGTGCTCCGCGAAAAGGGCTGGTCGGACCAGGAGATCACCCGCGAGGGCCTGGAAAAGCTGATCTCGCTGGTGATCCGTCGCGGGAAGGTCGCAGCGCTGGATTTTCCCGCGTTGCGGGAAGACCGGCGACCGGTGTTTGCCGGCGGTCTGGCGGTGCTGGCCGGCGTGTTCGACTCGCTGGGCCTGGAGCGCATGGGTACCTCCGACCGCGCGCTGCGCGAGGGTCTGGTCTACGACCTGCTCGGGCGCCTGTCCGACCGCGACGTGCGTGATCGCGCGGTGCAGGCGATGGCGGCGCGCTACGACGTCGATGCCGGCCACGCCGACAGTGTGCGTGGCACCGCGCTCAAGCTGCTGCGCCAGGCCCGCACCGGCTGGGACCTGGACCCCAAGCTGTCCGAGGCACTGCTGGGCTGGGCCGCCAGCCTGCACGAGATCGGCCTGGTGATCGCGCACTCGCAGTACCACAAGCACGGCGAATACATCCTGCGCCACGCCGACCTGCAGGGCTTTTCGCAGACCGACCAGCGCCTGCTGGCGGCGTTGGTGCGCCTGCACCGCAGCAAGTTCACCATGGGCGCACTGGACGAACTGCCCAGCGCGCTGGTGGAACCGATCCAGCGCCTGGCGATGCTGTTCCGCCTGGCCTGCCTGCTGCATCGCTCCCGCGCGCCCGGGCTGCGTCCCCCGCTGCGTCTGAGCGTGCAGCGCCGACGGCTGGACCTGCAGTTCGGCAGCAACTGGCTGCAGACCCATCCGCTGACCCAGGCCGATCTGGAGCAGGAGGCACAGTATCTGTCTACCCTGCAGATTCAGCTCCGGTTCGCATGAGGGCCCGCTCATGCGGGACTTTCCAATCGGCAACGGGGGCAACACAATGAGGGTCCGCAGCAGGACCGTGGCAGGCTGCGGGGTCAGGTTCCGAGCCTGGCCGGCCATGCGCGGGAGCACGTCTTGAATCACAACGCCGGGTCGCAATCGTCGAAGCCGACCACCGGGCGGGCAGACGAGCCGACGCTCAAGCTGCTCGACGAGCTCAAGACCCTGGCGTCGGACGTGTTGGGCCGCGGCATCGAACGCATGTTCGACGGCGCCGACGACATGCTGTTCGAGATGGCCCGTCGCGCCACCAACAACAAGGACCAGCGGATCTATTTCGACACCATGCGCGTGGTGCGCCTGGGCCGCCCCAAGATCGGCAAGATCTTCCGCCAGGAAATCTCCGCCGGGTTCTCGCCCGCCGCCCGGGAAGAAGACGCCGGCAAGCCGCGCGACATCAACTACGAAAACCTCTCCCTGCAGGAATCCAAGTCGCTGGAAGAGACCATCGCCGTGTCCAGCATGGCGACCAAGGCCGAGGCCCTGTACGGCCCGCTGCTGTTCGAGCTGGGCCGCCGCTTCGGCTGGCTGATCGGCAACAAGCACGCCCCGCTGGCGGCCGACTGCCTGTCTCCGGCCACGATCTCGGCCGCATTTCGCCGCAGCGCCGAAGCGCTGGACGTGGAGTTCGACGTCGAACTGGTGATCTTCAAGCTGTTTGATCGCCTGGTGATCAGCGAGCTCGGCGAGCTGTACACCCGCGTGCTGCGCTTTCTGGATCAAAACAACGTCCAGTCGGCGGCATTGAGCGGCAGCGGTCCGACACCCCCGGGCGGGGTCGCCGCGGGCGGCACTGCGAGCGCGGCCTACGGCGGTGCCGGCGCCCGCCCGGGCGCTGCGGGGGCAATGGGTGGCGGCCTGGGCGCCAACCTGCCGGCGACGACCTACGCCTACCCTTCGCCGCCGATGATGGACGCCAGCACCCTGGAGGCACTGCGCGCCCTGGGGGCCGGTGGTGGTGGCGTCATGTCCGGGGGCGGCTCGGCACTGGCCCAGGCCACTTCTGCGTACGGTGACATGCAGCTGTCGCGGGACCTGGCCAGTGCCGCCGCCGGGCAGATGGTCACCGGTTGGGAACAGCCACGCGCCTACGCCTACGTCCAGCGTGCCGGCGCGGTGGGCAAGATGTTCAACGAGATGATGCAGGACCCGACCCTGCCGACGCCGCTCAAGCCGCGCTTCGACCAGTTGCGTTTTGCCGTCATCAAGAGCGCCCTGGCCGACGCCAGTTTCTTCGCCGACCGCAAGCACCCGGTGCGCGGCCTGATGAACGAACTGACCACCCTGGCGGCCAGCGCGCGCGCCTCGGGCATGGAGTCGCTTCGCCGCATCGAGGAACTGGTCGGCCACATCCAGAGCCAGTTCGACGTCGCCGCCGAAGAGGTGCGCACGCAGAGCGCGATTCCAGGCCCGGTGGACGAACAGACACTGGAGCAGTTCTTTGCCCAGCAGAAGGAAGAAGCCAGCCAGCGGCGCCAGGTCATCATCGACAAGACCCGCCGCATCGTCGCCGAGGAGCTGCAGCTGCAGACCCTGAGCCGGCGTCTGCCGGAGGGTTTGTGGCCGCTGCTCAATTCCGGCTGGGCGCCGATGATGGCGTTGCGTCTGCTCCGGCACGGCGCCGACAGCGAGGCCTGGCAGGACGGCATGGGCCTGCTCAGACGCGTGCTCGACAGCGTCGATCCGCGCAAGCCGGCGGCGCGTGCGGCGGAGACCTGCGATGCGCTGGCCGCCGACATCGGCGAACGGCTGCGCGGGATCGGCATGATCCAGGAGCGCATCGAACTGCTGGTGCGCAAGTGGCGCGAGGCGATCACCGAGGTCGAGACCCGTGCGCTGGCGCGGCCGGCACACGCATCCGGCAGCACCGGCAGCACGCTCGACGAGCTGATCCAGGACATCGCCAACACCCCGGTGGAGACCGCCCTCGAGCCCGGGACCGAAGCCACAACGCCCGCGCAGGCGCCCGCCGGGGGGCACGCTGCGGACGCGGACGCCGGCCTGGGGCCTGACACTGGGACAGCCCCCGTGGAAACGTCCGAGACCGCGAGCGCCGGCGTCGGTGCCGGCGCGCAGGATGAACCCGATGAAGGTGAGCCCCCCGCCAGCGCCGGTGCGCCCGATCCGGCGACCCTGCTGGACCTGCTGATGGTGCTGAGCAGCTGGTTCCGGGTCTACGACCACGACCGTGGCCAGAACCGCTGGCTCAAGGTGGTCGGCCACCATCCTGCCGACGCCACCGTGACCTTCGCCGAGTTCAATGGGCAGAACCGCCTGCAGATGCGCTCGCAGATCTTTCTGGACGATCTGGTCGAGGGCCGTGCCGAGCCCATTGACCTGGGCCCGGCCGCGCGTCGTTCGCTGGATGCCTACCTGCAGGCGCGACGCGGCGACACCGCGCAGGCGGCCTGATCGCCGATCAGCGCTGAGCCTCGAAACTGCATCTCGATGCAACGGCGCAAAGCGAACACAAAGGACGCCAAGTACTTTTAGGGATAGCGCCCCTCAACAGGCAGGGTGAACGCGGTCCACGTTGGTTTTTCCATGCGTCGTGCTCGCTGTTCCTTGCATGCTCGCGTCCGGGCGCCCGGGTGTCCTTGCGCCTTTTGCGTTCAAGCGCTTCTCGCTGCTTCCGGTTGCAGGCTGAACCGTTCCCGGCGCGATGCGGCACCTGGCTCGGCGTCGCAAGGGCGGGGCGGGGCGGGGCGAGCCACCCGAGGACCGTTGCCGCAGGGAATCCGGCGAATCCGGGGGCGCCGTCGCCGGCCATCAACCTCAGGTGCCGGGGGTCGCGGGGGTGCCGGCAGCAGCGGCCAGGACCGCCTCCACCCGCCCGGATTCGTAGAACGGCGCCAGCCCGCGCCGCAGCAGGTTGTGCAGCCGCCCCTGAGCGTCGAGCCGCGCCAGCACCTCGGGGGCGAAGCGCTGCGCCTCGGCAAGCATGCGGGCGCGATCGACGCCGATGTCCTCCAGCAGCGCCCGCAGGCTGGTGCCGCCGTACTTGTCGAAGAAGCCGTCGATGCCGCCGTCGATCATCTGTCCGATGAAGGGCGCGGTGCGCAGCTGCTTCCACCACTCGTAGAGGGTCACGAACAGCTCTTCGAGATCCAGCGCCGACAGGTCGTCGCGCAGGTCGCCGACCCGGGTGCCGGCGACGTCGCGCCAGGATTCGGCGGCCAGCTCGGTGATCGCGTCGTCGTAATCGCCATCCAGCAGCGGCTGCGCACTCTTGTGCGAGACCGTTCCGACGCTGCGCGCGATGTACTGCTTGATGCCGTCCCCCACCGCGCGCTCCAGGCCGCCGCCGGCCAGTCCCACCATCGCGCGACCGAGCTTGAAGGCCCTGCTCGCGCCCGGGATGTGGGCGGTCACCGGGTTGTGCACCAGATAGTCGAGGATGCCGTTGTAGAGCAGCTCCGAGGCCAGCCGCTGGTACAGCGGGCTGGCGATGAACCCCTGCACCAGCCGCCGGCGCACCGACTTGAGCGCCAGTGCGTAGCCGAGCAGATCGTCGAGCCGCGCCGGCTCCAGCAGGTCCCCCAGTCGCGTGTGCGCAAGCACCGGGTGGGCATGAAGGCGCTGCGCGATCTCGCCGATCAGCTCGGGAATGCCCGGCCCGGGATCCAGCTCGACGGCATAGGCGCGGGCCACGGCCTTGATGGTGTCGCGCGTGATGACCTGGTCCAGGCGAAGATCGCCGGCCTCGTCCAGCGCCAGGTCCAGACACTGTTCCAGCAGTCGCGACAGGCCGGCGCCGTGCAGCTGGTCGAGGTAAAAGGCGACGTGGGCATCGAGCAGGGCCTGGGCAGGATCGGGCCTGGATTTCTTTCTGGCGGGCATGGAGGGC
>JAJFJX010000371.1 GCA_021773655.1 Panacagrimonas sp. | reverse complement strand
ACCAACAAAACCTTACATAAATCGCAACTGTTAGAATCTACTACATTTCTAGAAGAGAAGCAATAGTGATATGTGTATTTCTAAACTTTTAGATATATTTCTAAATCATTTAGACTATTCAAATCAGATTAGGGACTATATGTAGGGCAATCTTTGTAAGAATATTTGCAAATAAAAAAAGGGGCAAGCTATTTAAGCCTGCCCCCGTTTGTTTTCTTTAATTAAGCCTCTTGATAACTAAACACAACAAGAAGCCAGCTGTTTCCGTTTACGGATTGATCAAGATGCTTTCAACAACCTCGCTCGCCCTGCAAGTAGGAAGATCAATTGCTTGCGAATAAACTGGGTTTACCCCGGCAAGTGATGGAACAAAGAAGACCATCTCAGCCTCTCCGTCGCCATCTGCAGTTACGATGCCTAAGAACTGAAATGGGTTTATCCCTAGCTCAAGGCCGTTACAGGTTGAACCACCGACTATACTGGTGCCTGTAGAGAATCCCCACACAAATGCTACGTTTCCGCCAGGTGTTGCCTGAGTAGCGGTCATTGAGTTTACGGAATTTCTGATTGAAGGAAATAGTGGAGTAAGTTCAAGCGGTAATGTATTTGTGAATGTACATGTAATATCATCACCAGCTTCAAGCTCTATAACAACTCCGTCGTCTACTTGCTCCCAAACACCGCTGTCGCAAGAAATAACAACAGTAGAATCGTTTGTTCCAATTTCATTAATAGTGTAAGTACCGGCTTCCAGCTCGCCACATTCCTGCTCGCCGTCGTCAGACAGCATAAAGGACTCACACTCATTGCCAGGATCAAATCCTAGGCCTTGAAATTCAAAATCAGCTACAAAATCGTCAGGAATTGTTTGTTTTGCTATTGTTATTGTTCCCTGGGCTTGTTCAAAGAGATAAGCAGCGCCTTGGTTTGATTCACCGTCTATGTCGTTACCCTCGGCTCCAACAATTGCTACAGGAGAATAGACCATGCTGACCACAAGATCATCTATATCACAGCTTGTTCCAAATCTGTCATCTGCGCCTGGGTCACTGGCAAGAAGTCTCTGCTCAAATTCCCAGGTTCCTTCATTATTACCAAAGATGTATGCAGCACCTACACCCATATCTCCGTCGATGTCCTCATCTTCTGCACCAACAATCGCATAGTCTCCCCATATTCCAACACATGAGCCAAACTCAGCTTCTAGACCTTGAAACTCCACAGGTGCACGAAGTCTTTGAATGTTACCTAACCAGTTTGGAAATGTGTCGCCTCTTTCTATGATGTAAGCCTCACCAGCTCCATCATTTCCATCAAAGCTAGCCTCTGGTGCTCCAACAATTGCTCTTGTACCACTGTCACCAGTGTAAACATCTACATGATCACCAAACTCATCACCAGCATCAACCTCTGCTGGAATAATACGTGGCCCATTTTGAGTCCATGTATCAGGAAATATGAAATCTCTTTCAAATGCGTATACTGCCCCTCCTTCTGCTAAGAATGGAAAGTTGGGAATAGGGACTAATGTTCCCGGTGCACCAACCATAGCGAAAGGTCCATCTAGACCAACACCTTCACCAAAATTGTCATCACAAAACGGTATAAGTGACTCTATTCTTTGAGTCTCTGTTGCTGGCCAAACTGCAACACCTCTCTCATATATATACGCCCTTCCCTTATTATCGTTGTCAATAAAGAATGGAGGACAATTAGGTCCAAAATCATCATCAGGAGCTCCAACAACTATGTAGCCCTCTTGTGTTATTGCAACGTCAAAACCAAAATCTGCTTCAGTTTGAGGAGAAGAAGCTCTTATTTCGAGTGCAAATGTCCATACACTAGTACCGTCTCTCTCAAATATATATGCAGATCCGTGATCACTTCCAGATCCATGATCATCTTCTGGAGCACCAATTACAGCGAAGGCCGTTATTCCAGGTCCGAAATCTTCAGTCCCTGCTATATCACAGCCTCTACCAAATCTTGCATCAGCGCTAGCGCCAAAATCGCGTCCATCCCACATTGCTACCTCAGTCCATACACCCAGCATGTCACGCTCAAATATATATGCCCATCCGTCGTCGCTATCTTTATCATCAGCACCTACTACGGCAAGGGTGTCATAAACTGCTGAACATGAACCAAATTGGTCGTCCGAATCTCCATTGCTTGCAAGAATTCTCTGAACCTCAACAAGTGGGTCAACAACTACAGGGTATGTAGCTCCTGTGTCGTTAAAGGCAATTACTATGCCTTTATCTGATAGTTTCATTGATGATTCAAGCTCTTTATGATTTGCATCATAGACATATAGCTTGCTGTATGACATTGCTACTTTGCCACTTGAATCTGTGAATATGATTGATTTTCCGTCTTTACTGTCTTTTGGAGTAAGATCGCCTTTGGTATTAAGACCAAGAACAACGCTTACTTTGTCTTCTGCACCGTCAGGTCTCTGACTTAGTGTGAAGCCCTGCTCCATACCCAAAAGGCTATTTAAGTACCACTCTGTAACATCGCCTCTTGTGTATTCAAGCCTGTTGTCGATTGTCTTAACTTCAGAAACATCAGCAACAGGGTTTAATTGATCCCCTCTTCCTAGTGCATCCAAGCTAAGCTCAAATGAATCACTGCCGGACTTAAAAGTTACGCTGCTTTTCTCAAACTTGGTCTCAAGACCATGTCTGGGAGTATTTGCAGTATGTAAGTCCTTAGTTGAATTAATATGGTAAGAAGAGTCGTCTTTACTTAGGCTCTTTGCTACTACTGGCAAAAGAGCTGAAGGTAATGATGAGGACTTACTTACTTTTTGGTCTTGCTTGGCATCTACTGACTCACCAAGCGGGTTGAAAAGA
>JAJFJX010000038.1 GCA_021773655.1 Panacagrimonas sp. | reverse complement strand
AGGCCAAGTCGGAGGCCGACCGCATTGTCGCCGCAGCCGGCGAGGAAACTGCCCGCGATGTCGCCAGGGCACGCGAGGACCTGCGCAAGCAGGTCGGCGAACTGGCGGTGCTGGGCGCGGCGCGGATCCTCAAGCGCGAGGTCAACGCCCAGGCCCACGCCGATGTGCTCAACGATCTCGCGGCACGGGTGTAAGGAAGATCTCCATGGCTGATCTTTCGACGCTGGCCCGTCCCTACGCAAAGGCCGCATTCGAGCTGGCGCGTGACGAAGGGCGCTATGCGCAGTGGAGCGCCGCGCTGGCGGCGCTGGCCGCCACGGTGAGCGCGCCCGAACTCGACGCGCTGATCGGACATCCGGCGCTGCGCAAGGCCGATCTTGCCAATGCTCTGGGTCGTGCGCTGTTGCCCGATCTGGGCGAGCAGGGCACCTCCCTGGTGCGACTGCTGGTCGACAACGGCCGCGTGCGCGCCGCGCCCCACATCGCCGAACAGTTCGAAGCCCTGCGGGCCGAGGCCGAATCGCGGGTGGACGTGCAGATCACCACCGCCGCGGCGGTGTCCGGTGCCGAGCAGGAAAAGCTTGCCGACGCCATCGGCAGGCGGCTGTCGCGCGAGGTGGTGGTGAGCTGGAACACGGACGAATCATTGGTGGCCGGGGCGGTGATTCGCGCCGGTGACCTGGTCATCGACGGGTCGGTCCGGGGCGAGCTTGAAAAGCTGAAAACAGCCCTGGCCGCGTAGCGCCTGGCAATTCATTTCCGGGGTTCGAATCACCCCGAGCGAGAGAAATCAATGTCACAACTCAATCCGTCCGAGATCAGCGACCTGATCAAGTCCCGTATTCAGAACTTCGAATCGGCGACCGAGGCACGCAACACCGGCACCATCGTGTCCCTTCAGGACGGCATCGTCCGCATTCACGGCCTGTCGGACGCGCTGCAGGGCGAAATGCTCGAGTTTGCCGGCAACACCTACGGCCTGGCCCTGAACCTGGAGCGCGACTCGGTCGGCGCCGTGGTGCTCGGCGGCTACCAGCATCTGTCGGAAGGCCAGACCGTCAAGACCACCGGCCGCATCCTGGAAGTGCCGGTGGGCGAGGCTCTGCTCGGTCGCGTGGTCAACGCGCTCGGCCAGCCGATCGACGGCAAGGGTCCGATCAACGCGCAGGCCAGCAGTCCCATCGAAAAGGTCGCGCCCGGCGTCATCACGCGCCAGTCGGTCAGCCAGCCGGTGCAGACCGGCTACAAGGCGATCGACTCCATGGTGCCCATCGGCCGCGGCCAGCGCGAGCTGATCATCGGTGATCGCCAGACCGGCAAGACGGCGCTGGCCATCGACGCCATCATCAACCAGAAGTCTTCGGGCATTAAGTGCGTCTACGTCGCCATCGGCCAGAAGAACTCGTCGATCGCCAACGTCGTGCGCAAGCTCGAAGAGCACGGTGCGATGTCCTACACCACCGTGGTGTCCGCCTCGGCCGCCGAATCGCCTGCGCTGCAGTTCATCGCGCCGTACTCGGGCTGTTCGATGGGCGAATACTTCCGTGACCGCGGTGAAGATGCGCTGATCATCTACGACGATCTTTCCAAGCAGGCGGTGGCCTATCGTCAGGTGTCGCTGCTGCTGCGCCGCCCGCCCGGCCGCGAAGCCTACCCCGGCGACGTCTTCTATCTGCATTCGCGTCTGCTCGAGCGCGCCGCCCGCGTCAATGCCGAGTACGTCGAGAAGATCACCAACGGCCAGATCAAGGGCAAGACCGGCTCGCTGACCGCGCTGCCGATCATCGAGACCCAGGCCGGCGACGTGTCGGCGTTCGTTCCCACCAACGTGATCTCCATCACCGACGGCCAGATCTTCCTGGAAACCGACCTGTTCAATGCCGGTATTCGTCCGGCCATGAACGCCGGCATCTCGGTGTCGCGTGTCGGCGGTGCGGCGCAGACCAAGGTGATCAAGAAGCTCGGCGGCGGCGTGCGTCTGGCGCTGGCGCAGTATCGCGAGCTGGCAGCATTCGCTCAGTTTGCCTCGGACCTGGATGAGGCCACCCGCAAGCAGCTCGAGCGCGGTCAGCGCGTCACCGAGCTGATGAAGCAGAAGCAGTACGCACCGCTGTCGGTGGCGAAGATGGCCGCCACCCTGTACGCGGTGGAAAAGGGCTACATCGACACCGTCGATGCCACTCGCGTGCTCGCCTGGGAAGAGGGGCTGCACCAGTACCTGGACGGCAATGCCAAGGCGCTGCTGGACAAGCTTGAAGGCGGCGACTGGAACGAAGGCCTCGAAGGCGAGCTCAAGTCGGCCATGGACACCTACGCCAAGCGGGCGGCGGTCTGAGCGTGATACCCGGAAACCGGGAATCGGCAATGGGGAATCTTAGAAGCGGGTCCGGCATGGCATCGGTTATCCATGCCTGCCCCCGGTTTCAGGTTCCCGGAGCATAGCGATGCCAGCACCAAGAGAGATTCGCAACAAGATCAAAAGCGTGAAGAACACGCAGAAGATCACGCGGGCGATGGAAAAAGTCGCAATGTCGAAGATGCGCAGGGCGCAGGAGCGCATGAGCGCGGCCCGCCCCTACGCCACCATGATCCGCCAGGTGCTCGGCCACCTGGCGCAGGCCAACCTTGAGTACAAGCACCCGTTTACGGTGCAGCGTGGCGTCAAGCGCGTGGCCTACCTGATCGTGTCGACCGACCGCGGCCTCTGCGGCGGTCTGAACATGAACGCGTTCCGCACCGTGGTGCGAGATATCCGCGAGTGGAAGGACAAGGGTGTCGAGGCCGATGTTGCGCTGATCGGCAACAAGTCCATCTCTTTCTTCAGGCGTGTCGGCGGCAAGGTGCTGGGCACTGCCAATCAACTCGGCGACAAGCCTCAGCTCGAACAACTGCTCGGTGTGATCAAGCTGCTGTCCGATGCCTATCGGCAGGAAAAGGTTGATCGGGTGTTCCTGGTGTCGGCGGATTTCGTCAACACCATGACGCAGAGGCCGACCATCCGGCAGCTGCTTCCGGTGGAGCCGGTCAAGGACGAGGGGTTGCTGTCCAACTGGGATTACATCTACGAGCCCGGCAGCGCCGAGCTGATGGACACCGTGCTGCAGCGCTACGTCGAATCTCAGGTCTACCAGGCGGTGATCGAGAACTCCGCCTGCGAGCAGTCGGCGCGCATGGTGGCGATGAAGTCGGCCACCGACAACGCCGGCAAGATCATCAGCGGCCTGCAGCTGACGTACAACAAGGCCCGACAGGCCAGCATCACCAAGGAGCTGTCGGAAATCGTCGGCGGCGCGGCCGCGATCAGCGGGTAATGAGCCGGGAATCGGGATACGGAGATCAGGAATCGTAAGGGCCCCGCGGCTTTTCACCATTCCCGGTTTCCGATTCGCGGTTTCCGAACAGAAGCATTCGAATCGAGAGCACAAACATGGCTACTGGCAAAATCGTTCAAATCATCGGCGCCGTCGTCGACGTCGAGTTCCCGCGCGAATCGATTCCCAAGATCTACGACGCCCTGACGATCGATGGCGCGGCGCTGACACTGGAAGTCCAGCAGCAGCTTGGCGACGGCATCGTGCGCACCATCGCGCTGGGTTCGAGCGAGGGCCTCAAGCGCGGTCTGGTGTGCAAGAACACCGGCGCCCCGATCTCGGTGCCGGTGGGCCAGGCCACCCTGGGTCGCATCATGGATGTGCTCGGCGCACCCATCGACGAGGCCGGTGAGGTCAAGGCCGAAGAGCGCTGGGCCATCCATCGCGCAGCGCCGAGCTACGAGGACCAGGCCGGCTCGACCGAGTTGCTGGAAACCGGCATCAAGGTCATCGACCTGCTGTGCCCGTTTGCCAAAGGCGGCAAGGTCGGCCTGTTCGGTGGCGCCGGCGTGGGCAAGACCGTCAACATGATGGAGCTGATCAACAACATCGCCAAGGAGCACTCGGGTCTGTCGGTGTTTGCCGGCGTCGGTGAGCGCACCCGCGAGGGCAACGACTTCTATCACGAGATGAAGGATTCCAAGGTCATCGACAAGGTGGCCATGGTCTACGGCCAGATGAACGAACCGCCCGGCAACCGCCTGCGCGTGGCCCTGACCGGCCTGACGATGGCCGAGTACTTCCGCGACGAGGGCCGCGACATCCTGTTCTTCGTCGACAACATCTATCGCTACACCCTGGCCGGCACCGAGGTGTCCGCGCTGCTCGGCCGCATGCCGTCGGCGGTGGGTTACCAGCCGACGCTGGCCGAGGAAATGGGCGTGCTGCAGGAGCGCATCACCTCCACCAAGACCGGTTCGATCACCTCGATCCAGGCCGTGTACGTGCCCGCGGACGATCTCACCGATCCTTCGCCCGCGACCACGTTCGCCCACCTTGATGCCACCGTGGTTCTGTCGCGCGACATCGCCAGCCTGGGCATCTACCCGGCGGTCGATCCGCTGGACTCCACCAGCCGCCAGCTCGATCCCAACGTCATCGGCAACGATCACTACAACACCGCGCGTGACGTCCAGGGTGTGCTGCAGCGCTACAAGGAGCTCAAGGACATCATCGCCATCCTGGGCATGGACGAGCTGTCCGAAGACGACAAGAAGGCAGTGGCCCGCGCGCGCAAGATCCAGCGTTATCTTAGTCAGCCGTTCCACGTCGCCGAAGTGTTCACCGGGTC
>JAJFJX010000370.1 GCA_021773655.1 Panacagrimonas sp. | reverse complement strand
CAGCGCCGCCTCCAGCGCGAGCTGGGCTTCGGCTTCGCGCGCGGCGCGCGTGTCCGCCGGAATTGCCGGATCGAAACGGGCCTCGAAGCGCGCCACGATGCCTGCCGCCGACGTCGGATGGACCGCCACGATGCGCTCGATATCGGTGCGGCCGTAGGGCATGCCGATCTGATTGACGTAGCGCGCCAGCATGCGCAGGCACAGCACCTGGCGACCCCCCAGGCCGGCGGCCAGCACCAGGCGGTTGAGCGCATCGTCCTCGGACTGTCCGGCCAACACCGACAGCAGGCCGGATTCGAAGTCCCCGGCGGCTTCCAGGCGCGGCGTCGGCGGCAGTTCGACTTCGAAGTCCTGTATCCACAATGTCTCGGGTGCGGCGTCGCCCGGTGATCGCGGCCTGACCGCTTCCGGATCCTGGCGGATCACCCGCAGCCCGAAATGCTCCAGCACCGGCAGGATGTCGGCCAGCGCCAAAGGCTGCTGCCAGGCATAGAGCTTGAGCCGGCCCCGCCCGTCCGGCCCCGCCCGCAGGCTGGGCAGCAGGCGATGTTCCGGCCTCAGGCGCGCCAGCGAGCGGACGTCGGCAGCAACTTCGGCCGCACCAGCACGCTCGATATACCCGATCTCGAAGGCCTCTCCGAAACGCTGTGCCAGCGACTCGGCGTCGGGCGCCTGCACGGCGCGCAAGGCCTCGAGCAGTTGTTCGCGCCAAGGCCGTGCCAGTTCCACCAGGCGCTGCTCGATATGCGCCACCGGCAGCCTCAGTTCCTGCCCCGGCGGCGTGCGCACGATGACGTGCAGCCGCCCCAGCCCGTGACGCAGGAACTCCATCGTGCGATCAACCGACAGCCCGCCGCACATCTCCTGCAAGGCCAGCGACAGGCGATCACGCAGTTCGCGCGAGTAACGTTCGCGCGGCAGGTAGATCAATGCGGAAAAGAACCTGCCGTAGCGGTCGCGACGCAGAAACAGTCGCAGCGGGTGGCGGTCGCGCAGCGCACGGATACCCATGCAGGTATCGAACAGCTCCAGTTCGCCGGACTGGAACAGCTCGTCACGCGGCAGGCCATGCAGGATCTCGCGCAGGTTCTTGGCGCTGTGCGATCCCGGCTGCAGGCGCGAACGCTGGATCACGGTTTCCACCTTGCGCCGGATCAGCGGGATGTCCCAGGGCCGCTCGACATAGGCGTCGGAAGAAAACAGACCGATCAGGCGCACGATGCCGTCGACCTGTCCATCGGCGCCCAGACGGCGGATGGCGACATGGTCCATGTAGTCCGGGTGGTGCACGTTGGCCCGCTGCGCGGCCTTGGTCAGCACCACGATGCGCGGCGACTCGGCGTACTTGTCGAGCTGCTCGCGCGGCGCGATCAGCGCGTCGATATCCGCAAAACAGGCCCCCTGCCGCGCCAGGCCCAAGCCGCTCCCGGACACCGGGACGAAGCGCGAACGCCCCTCTTCGCCGGCCTGAAAGCGGGTTTCGGTGCTGGCCAGAAAGGTGAAATTGCCGTCGTCCAGCCAGCGCATGAAGGCAGCCGCCTCGAGTTGTTCGGCGCGATCCACGCCGGCCAGTTCGGGTGCGTGTTCGAGCGAATCGGCAGCAGCGAGCAGACGCTTGCGCATCGGCGCGTAATCGGCAACCACGCGACGCAGATCATCGATGCGCGCGCCGATCACCCGCGCCAGCTCGGCATGCGCCGCCGGGTCGGCCAGTGGCTCGAATTCCAGATGGACCCAGGACTCGGCCGGCGCGTCGGGAGCCAGCGCCTGAAGCAGGCCCTGTGAATCGCGCCGCAGCCGGCAGACCGGATGAACGCTCCAGTCCACGGCCGCACCGGCATCACGCACCGCCATGACCAGGGTATCGACCAGGAACGGCATGTCCTCGACGCAGGTCTGCAGGCTGGCCAGCGCCTGCCCCGGTCCGGGCTGACGCACCTGAATCAGCGCCTGCCCGGAATCGCGCTGGCAGCCGAAGCGCAGGTGTTCGAGCGCGATCTGGGCCAGATGCTCGCTGCCGCGCGCGGCCAGGGCATCCGGCGCGGCAGTCTCGTAGTACTGCCGCACCCAGTCGCGGGGTGGCAACACCGGGCGGCTACCGATGCGTGCGACCAGGCCGACGGCGCTGTCGTAGATCTGTTCCAGCAAGGGATCGTTCTGTGCGGGGTTTGCGCTCATGACGTTCCGGTGACGTTCCGGGAATGCGGGCGGGCCGCCATGATGCACCCATCGACCGCCCAGACCGAACCCGGCAACGGTGCTTCCCAGGGTTGCCCAGGGTTGCCCAGGCCTGATCGCCAGCACCGATAACGCACCGATGCCGGTTGGATGAGTGCTTCTGATTCCTGCCAGGCTCGATTGCCGGTGATACGGATAATCGAAAAAACTTCCGGAGCGCCGAGCCGCCGTCCCGGACGCCGAAGCAGCTGCTGATTGGAAATCAAACGCAGCCGGGATCCAGCGCGACGTCATTCCCGAGAAAGCGGGAATCCAGGGCCGTTCGATGTGCCCTACGCAGAGAGCCTTTCGCGCCCTCCGGATTCCCGCATCAGCGGGAATGACACTGGCTGAGGATCACCGCCAATCAATCGCCAATCAGGAGCGGCTTGAGGCGGGGAGTTTTTCGGGAAGCTCCGCGAGCGGTGGCTTTCTTGATGAGCTGCCGGTGGTGCATCAGAACGCCGCTTCCTCCAGTTCCATCAGCGGCTGGCTGCCGGCACGCGCCTGCTGCATCAGCGAAGCGGTCTCTGGGTAGAGCTTGGCGAAATAGAAGCGCGCGGTGGTGAGCTTGGAACGGTAGAAGGTCTGGTCGCCGCCGGTGGTGCCGTCGCCCAGCTTCTTCATCGCCACGCCGGCCGACATGCACCATGCAAACGAGAACACAAGGTGTCCGATGATGCGCAGGTAGGGCACCGCGGCGGCCCCGGCCTCGTCGGGATTCTTCATCGCCTTCTGGCCGATCTCCATGGTCAGCTTCTGCACCTCGCTCTGCAGGGCATTGAGCGGCGCCAAGAACTCCTGCATGCGCGATTCTTCCTCGAACGGCTTGAGCGCCTCGTGCATGGCCTTGCCGAACTTCATCAGCCGGGCGCCCATGTCGCCCAGGACCTTGCGGCCCAGCAGGTCCAGCGCCTGGATGGTGTTGGTGCCCTCGTAGATCATGTTGATGCGCGCGTCGCGCACGTGCTGCTCCAGGCCCCACTCAGAGATGTATCCGTGGCCGCCGAGCACCTGCATGGCCAGGGTGGTGCATTCATAACCGTTGTCGGTGATGAAGCCCTTGATCACGGGGGTCAGCAGCGCGACCAGATCGGCGTTGTCCTTGCGCACTTTCTCGTCCGGATGCTTGTGTTCGCGGTCGATCGCCAGGCCCGCCCAGTAGCTGAAGGCGCGCGCGGCCTCGACGTAGGCCTTTTGCGTGAGCAGCATGCGGCGCACGTCGGGGTGCACGATGATGGGATCGGCCGGCTGGTCCTTGAGCTTGGGCCCGGTCAGCGAGCGGCTCTGCAGACGCTCTTTCGCATAGGCCAGCGAGTTCTGATAGGCCACCTCGGCCAGTCCCAAGGATTGCATGCCCACGCCCAGGCGTGCGCTGTTCATCATCACGAACATCGCGTTGAGCCCCTTGTTGGGCGCGCCCACCATCCAGCCGGTGGCGCCGTCGAAATTCATCACGCAGGTGGCGTTGCCGTGGATGCCCATCTTGTGTTCGATGGCGCCGCACTTGAACGCGTTGCGGTCCCCCAGCGTGCCGTCGGCGGCCGGGATGAACTTGGGCACGATGAACAGCGAGATGCCCTTGGTGCCGGCTGGCGCATCCGGCAGGCGTGCCAGCACCAGGTGCACGATGTTCCGGCTCATGTCGTGTTCACCTGCGGAGATGAAGATCTTGGTGCCGGTGATCGAATAGCTTCCGTCCGCTTTGGGCTCGGCCCGGGTCTTGAGGATGCCCAGGTCGGTGCCGGCATGGGATTCGGTCAGGCACATGGTGCCGGTCCATTCGCCCGACACCAGCCGCGGCAGGTAGAGATTCTTCTGCTCCGGGGTGCCGAACGCCTGCAGCGCGTTGTAGGCACCGTGGCTCAGGCCCGGGTACATGGTCCAGGCCTGGTTGGCGGCGTTCATCATTTCCATGAAAGCGCTGTGGATGACGTGCGGCAGTCCCTGGCCGCCATAGTCCGGATCCATGCCCAGCGCCCCCCAGCCGCCCTCGACGAACTTCGCGTAGGCCTCCTTGAAACCGGTTGGCGTGGTGACCACGCCGTCGCCGTGGAAGGTGCAGCCCTCACGGTCGCCGACCTGGTTGAGCGGGAACAGCACCTCGGCGCAGAACTTTCCGCCCTCTTCGAGAATCGAGTCGATGGTCTGGCGATCGATGTCTGCATGCAGCGGCAGCTTCTTGAGACCCTCGGAGACGTTGAGAAGCTCGTGCAGCACGAACTGCATGTCGCGCAGCGGCGGGGCGTAGGTGGGCATGGGAGGGTCCGTCGGATGCAAAATCGGGCGTGGAAGGGGATGCGCCGTACTCTAGCGGATGCACCGCGAAGGACGTTGGCCGCAGCGCCCGTCCGGTTGCGCCGAACAAGCAGGACAAGCAGGACAAGCA
>JAJFJX010000369.1 GCA_021773655.1 Panacagrimonas sp. | reverse complement strand
ACGCGTGACATCCCGGTGATGTTCGTCACCGGTGCCGACTCGCAGGACGACGAGGCGCGGGGCATCGAACTGGGCGCGGTCGACTACATCACCCGCCCGATCTGCGCCCCGATCCTGCGCGCCCGGGTCCGAACCCACCTGCGCCAGCGCCGCCAGACCCGCGATCTGCAGCGCCTGGCGGTGATCGACGGCCTGACCGGGCTGCGCAATCGGCGCGGCTTCGATGAAGGCCTGGTGATCGAGTGGGAGCGCTGCCGTCGCGAGCGTGAACCGCTGGCGCTCCTGTTTCTGGATCTGGACCACTTCAAGCGCGTCAATGACCGCCACGGCCATGCGGCGGGTGACGAAGTGCTTCGCCAGGTGGCCCGACAGGTCATGCTGGCGGCGCGCCGACCGGCCGACCTGGCGGCCCGCTACGGCGGAGAGGAACTGCTGCTGCTGCTGCCGGACACCGATCTGATCGGAGCGGTCGCGGTGGCCGAACCACTGCGCCAGGCCATCCAGCGCCTGCGCACCGCACACGGCGAGGCGATCACGGTCAGCATCGGCGTGCACGCTTTATGGCCGCACCAGGCTGGCCACCCGCAGCAACTGATCCAGCGCGCCGATCAGCGCATGTACGAGGCCAAGGCCGCCGGACGCAACCGGGTCTGTCCACGGGTTCCGCTCGCCGACCAGGACACGGCGACATCGGTGATCGGCCCCGGGACGAGCGCCTCGCCAGCGCCCCTATAGCCCGGCAAACGGCTGCACGAAGGCTTCCACGCTGCGCGCCAGCGCGCGCAGATCGTAGCCGCCTTCCAGCGTCGCCACCACCCGCTGGTGGCCGCAGGCGGCGGCGACGTCGCGCAGCAGCGTGCCGACCCAGTGATAGTCGTCGTGGCCCAGGTGCAGGTCGGCCAGCGGGTCGTCGGCATGGGCGTCGAAGCCGGCCGAGACCAGAATCAGCTCCGGTCGCTGCGTCTCCAGCGCGGGCAGCCAGTGGGTGGTCACCGCGTGTCGGAACGCCTCGCTGCCGGCGCCCGCCGGCAAGGGCGCGTCCACCAGATGCGCGCACTCCGGCGCTCCGCGCCAATGCGGATACAGGCGCTGCTGATAGGTCGAGTACAGCCACACCCGCGGATCGTGGCGGAAGATGTCGGCGCTGCCATTGCCGTAGTGCACGTCAAAGTCGATCAGCGCGATCCGCTCCAGACCCCGCGACAGGGCGTGCGCCGCGCCTACCGCGGCATTGTTGAAGAAGCAGAAGCCCATCGCCCGGTCGGCCTCGGCGTGGTGGCCGGGCGGACGCACCGCGCAGAACGCGAAACGGGCCTCGCCGGCCAGGACGCGCTCGACCCCGGCCACCACCGCGCCGGCCGCGTGCAGGGCCGCTTCCAGCGTGTGCTCGGTCTGCTCGGTGTCGCCATCGATGATGTGCGGGCCGCCGTAGGTCGCCTCGACGTGCCCGGCCCCGTGCACGCGCAGGAGCTGCTCGCGGCTGGCCTGCGGCGCACACTGGCGCTGGAACAGATCCATCAACCCGCTGGCACGCAGCCGATCCTCGATCGCCGACAGCCGCGCCGGGCACTCCGGATGTCCCGGTCCCATGTCGTGGCGCAGGCAGGCCTCGTGGGTGATCCAGAGCGGGACCGAGGGTTGATTCACGATGGAATGGTTCACGTTTGGATGATCCACGATGCGCCGCGTGTCCGTCTTGTTTGTGTGATTCAGCCTGGAAACCTCATTTCAACGCAAAGGTGCAAAGCGAGCAGACAAGGGTTCCAAGGACTTTTGCGGGCGGTGCCGCCACCCGCAAGATGAACACATTCTGCGTTGTTTTTCCCGGCGCCCTGCTAGCGGTTCCCTGCTTGCGGCTGCTTGCGGCTGCTTGCGCCCTTGGCGCCCTTGGCGCACCTGGCCATCGACCGCCCTTGCAGGTCCGGTCCGGCGAACCTCCCGGCAACGCCCTGATGCGGCGGTCGGTGAACGCCTCGACGTACCGGCGCGCCGTGCGGCACGCCGCTGATGCTGCCGTGGAAGGCTCATGCCCGCAGCACCAGCCCGAACGGTGCCGGCGTCGGTCGGGCGACCGGCAATGAATGATCGATACGGTGCATCGTCGACGGTGATCATCGGGCGCGTGGCGAACAGGACCTGCGCGGGAGTTGGTGAATCAAGGATTCAGCACCACCGCTGTCCTCGTCCGAAGCCCGTCCGTCATCCGTGCCGTCGGCTGCTGCACGGATTGGGCAGGCGCCACCCCAACCCGCCCGCACATCCGCACCCGCCTCGTGACAGCATTACGCCCGTCATGACACGCCGGAGCAGAAGCATGCAGGCCTTGGTCGTCCGCCTCACTGCCGCGGTCTTCGCCCTGTACGGGCTGGCATTCGTGCTGGCACCGGCCGCGCTCGCGCGCTGGATCACCGGCTCGGCGCCGACCGCCTCGCCCGGCATGATCGACCTGCGCGCCACCTACGGCGGCATGTCCGTGGCGGTGGGCATCCTGCTGTTCCGGCTGGCATCCAGGCCCTCGACCGTACCCCTGGGGCTGGTCGGCGTGGTGCTGTTGATGCTGGGCATGGCGGCCGGCGGCCTCTACGGGATGCTGGTCGATGGCTCACCCAGCACCTTGATGCTGGTCTGCCTGGGGCTGGAACTGGCGGTGGCCGCACTTGCGATCCGCTTGTTGCGCAGCACGCCGACGGCAAGGTTCTGATCTATCGGCGGCACCGGGGGCCTGCGCCTGACAGCGGCGCCGGCAGACTCCGCGGTCCGCGGTCAGTGCCCGGGCGGGCGGCAGGACGGGCGGCAAGGCGCGCACGCGAAACGGGCCGCTTGCGCGGCCCGTGTCTACTTCCGGACCG
>JAJFJX010000368.1 GCA_021773655.1 Panacagrimonas sp. | reverse complement strand
CGAACAATCCGGTGGTTCCGCTCGGCAATACGGTGGCGCTCAACGCCATCGGCACCTTCTCCGACGGCGACACCAACCCGGTGTCAGTGAACTGGAATTCCGGAACGCCGGCCACTGTCACCGTGGCGCCGGCTTCCGGTCCGTCCACCACCGCCACCGGAGTCGCGGAAGGCGCCAGCCTGGTCACCGGCTCGACCACCAATGCCGAAGGGGAGTTGATCCAGGGCTCCACCACGGTCACCGTCGGCCCGTTCCAGGGCGAGTTGATCAGCCTTGAAGTGTCGCCCGATCCGGCCAGTCAGCCGCTGGGCCGTCCGCAACAGTTCGTGGTCACCGGCACCTTCACGGCGGCTCCCGGCTCCGGCAGCACGACCGTCACCCGAGCCGTCACCTCGGGCGTGGTGTGGTCGGTGGCGGACAACACCGTGGCCGGTATCGACGCCAACAACGGCATAGCCATCGGCATCAAGGTCGGCACCACCCTGGTGACCGCCACCGTCGGTGGCGTCAGCGACAGCGCGACCTTCAGCGTCACGCCGCCGGTGCTGGATCGCATCGAAATCAATCCGATGAATCCGACCATCCCGCTGGGCGGCGAGATCGACCTGTTCGCCACCGGCATTCTCACCAACGGCGCCAGCAGCCCGATCTCGGTCAACTGGTCGAGCAGCAACGTCGCCGTGGCCACGGTCGATGCAGGACCCGGCTCGACCACGACGGCCTCAGCCCTCAGCCTGGGCACGACCACCATCACGGCCTCCGATCCGGACGTCAACAGCGATATCACCGCCACCACCGTCCTGACCGTCGGCGATGCCGTGGTCAACCAGCTCCTGCGGGTGGAGCCGGACCCGGCGCGGGTGACCATCGGTCGGCGCCAGCAGTTCCGCGCGGTAGCGAGCGTGAGTGACAGCTCGGAGATCAATCTGCCGAACACCGACGTCACCTGGAGCAGCAGCGATACCAATATCGCCACCGTCGATGCCAACGGCGTCGCAACTGGCGTGGCGCTGGGCGCGGTCGACATCACCGCAGCCCGCAACGGCACCAGCGAATCGGCTTCTGCGCGCCTGACCGTCACCGGCGAGGTGTGCACCACCCCGCTGCGCGCTTCGGACGGTGTGGTGCTCACCGATGCGCAGTCCCCCCTGTGCGTGGGCTGCTCGCTGGATGACGGCGGCAACATCATCAACGCCTCGATCGCTGATTTCGGGCGCCTGATCACGCCGGTGGGTCTGCTCGGGGCCAACAACAGCGTCCGACTGCGCGCGGTCGACAATGGCAACTACACGGTCCCGTTCCCGGGTGGCAGCAATGCCGGCTTCATCATCGGCAGGCCGGCCGGCGAGCTGCTGCTGGCGGAGGTCGTCTCCCAGGTGCAGGTCCGTACCCTGCTCAACGGCGTGGTGCAGGAAGACAGCAGCGACGGCGTGGCACTGCGCGTGGATCTGCTCGGCGCGCAGTTGCTGGGTGGCGGCGGTGACGACCAGAGCGATGTCGCACTGGTGTCGATCAGCACTTCCACCGCCTACGACGCGATCGAGTTGAGCTTCAACAGCGGCGTGGCGTCGGCCCTGACCGTTCTGCAGGTGTTCCAGGCCTGTGGCACGGCGGAGACGCCGCAGTCGGCAGCGGCGCTGGTCGGCATCGACCGCATCGAGCCGACTGAGTCCACCGTCAGCGTCGGTGCGTCGCGTGGTCTGGTGGCCATCGGCAACTTTGCCAACGGCAACGAGGCACCGATTCCCGACGCCGACCTCGACTGGTCCTCGGCCACGCCAGCGGTCGCCAGCGTCGATGTCAACGGGCTGGTCACCGGCAACGGTCCCGGTACCGCGACCATCACCGCCGCACTCAAGAGCGAAGTGGTGGCATCCGGCAACCGCACGGCGGTGGCGACCGTGCAGGTGGTGCAGGAGGTCTGTTCCGTGCCATTTGCTGCCGCCAACGGCGCCACCATCGATAGTGATGTCTTTGGTGTGTGCCTGTTCTGCAGTGCCACCAACCTGCCGAACGTGATCGACCCGGTCACGACCAACAGCGCCGGCCTCTCGGTGCCGATCGGCCTGCTCGGTGGTGGCGTCAATGTGACGGTGTCCAATTCGCCGTCGGCCAACGACTTCACCGCCGGCACGCCAGGCTTCCTGATTTCCGAGCCCACCGGCAAGGTGCTGCAGGCCGAGGTGCTGTCCCAGATCACGGTGCAGACGCTGCTCAACGGTGTCGTGCAGCAGGGCAGCGACGAGCTCGACCTGCAGGTCGATCTGCTCGGCATCCCGGTCACTGGCGAGGACGACGAGATCTCTCTGGTCACCGTCAACGCCACGCTGCCCTACGATGCCCTGAGGCTGACGTTCAGCAGCGGCGTGCTGTCGCTCGGCTTGCAGAACCAGCTCGAGAACGTCAAGGTCTTCCAGGCCTGCGCAAATACCAACCGCCCCTGAGGCTCGTTGTGTCGTACAAAGGGCTCCTTCGGGAGCCCTTTGTCTTTGGCGTGCCCGGTGTCTTTGGCGTGCACGGGCCGGCTAAAATTCTGCAATGGGTGTGGCGATGTCACGACTGCCGATCGACATCAGGAACGCAAGGTGGGTGGCCGGCGTGGACGAGGTCGGCCGCGGCTGCCTCGCCGGGCCGGTGTTCGCGGCGGCGGTGATCCTGCCTTCGGATATCGAGGGCTGGGGATTGCGCGACTCCAAGCGACTGTCCGGCGCACAGCGCCAACGGTGTGGGTCTCGAATCCGTGCCGGGGCCGTGGCATTCGCGCTGGGTCGCGCCGAGATCGGCGAGATCGACCGGCTCAACATCCTGCAAGCCTCGCTGCTCGCGATGCGGCGGGCGGTGGCGGCACTGAGCCTGCGGCCGGATCTATGCCTGATCGATGGCAATGTCGACCCGGGTCTGGAGTTGCCGACACAGCTGGTGATCGGTGGTGACGACCTTGTGCCGGTGATCATGGCGGCGTCGATCCTGGCCAAGGTCGAGCGCGACGCCGAGATGGTCCGTCTGGACGCTTGCCATCCGGGCTACGGTCTGGCCCAGCACAAGGGCTACGGGACGGCGCTGCACCTGGCCGCGCTGCGCAGGCTCGGGCCCAGTACGTCGCATCGAATGAGTTTCTCGCCCTGTAGTGGCATGCCTCTGACGGCGCCCGCCGCCTTTCCCCCGACTCCCTTGCCGGCCTGATGTTCGTCCACCTGCGGCTGCACACCGAGTACTCCCTGACCGATGGCCTGTTGCGGGTCGAGCCGCCCAAGCGCAAGGGCGTCGAGGGCGCGGCGCTGGCCGCGCATGCGGCCCGATTGGGGATGCCGGCGATCGGGCTGACCGACCGCATGAACGTGTTCGCGATGGTCAAGTTCTACAAGTCATCCGAAGCCGCCGGCGTCAAGCCCATTGTCGGCTGCGACCTGTGGCTAACCGAATCGGCCAAGGGCGAAGTGCCCGAGCGACTGAGTCTGCTGGTGCGCAATGCCACCGGCTATCGCAATCTCACGCGACTGATCTCGCGTGCCCATACCGAAGGCCAGGCCACCGGCCAGCCGCTGGTCGAGCGCAGTTGGCTGGCCGAAGCCGCCGAGGGTCTGATTGCCCTGACCGGTCGCGACGGTGCCTGCTTCCGCGCAGCGATGCAGGGGCGGCCCGAGCCGGCCCTGTCCGCACTGCACGAGTTGCAGGCGCTGTTTCCGGACGCCCTGTACCTGGAGGTGGCACGCTGCAAGCGTCCCGGAGACGAGGACTGGGTGCAGGCAGCCTGCGCGCTGGCGCGCCATTGCGAGGTGCCGCTGGTGGCCACAAACGACGTGCGCTTTCTGGAGCGCAAGGACTTTGCGGCGCACGAGGCGCGGGTCTGCATCGCCCAGGGTCGGGTGCTGGCGGACGACAAGCGGCCGCGCGACTACACCGACGAGCAGTACCTGAAGAGTGCGCAGGACATGCAGGCGCTGTTCGCCGATCTGCCGGAGGCGATCGAGAACACGATGCAGATTGCCAGGCGCTGCTCGCTGAGCCTGTCCTTCGGCACCTACCACCTGCCCGATTACCCGGTGCCCGAGGGCTATTGCGCAGATAGCTGGCTGCACGCCGAAGCCCATCGCGGCCTGGAGCGGCGCCTGGCAGCGCTGCGGGAACTGCCGGCCGCCGCAGCCGGCGCCGCAGCCGGCGCCGAGGACGATTACCGCAGCCGCCTGGAACACGAGCTGGGCATCATCCAAAAGATGGGGTTTGCCGGGTACTTTCTGGTGGTGGCCGATTTCATCGGCTGGGCCAAGGCCAACGGCTGTCCGGTCGGGCCGGGGCGCGGCTCCGGTGCCGGGTCCCTGGTGGCGTATTCGGTCGGCATCACCGACCTCGACCCCCTGCCGTACAACCTTCTGTTCGAGCGTTTCCTCAACCCCGAGCGTGTGTCCATGCCCGACTTCGACGTCGACTTCTGCATGGACAACCGTGATCGCGTGATCGAGTACGTGAGCCAGAAATATGGCCGCGAGCGGGTCGGGCAGATCATCACCTACAGCACCATGGCGGCACGCGGCGTGGTGCGCGATGTCTGCCGCATCATGGGTCACGGCTACGGATTCGGTGATCGCATCGCCAAGCTCATCCCCGGCACGCCGGGCGCCACCCTGGCCGATGCGGTCGAAGAGGTGCCGGAGCTGCGACAGGCCTACGATCATGAGGAAGACACCCGTGCGGTGCTCGACCTGGCGCTGGAACTGGAGGGCCTGACCCGTGGCGTCGGCGTGCATGCCGGCGGCGTGGTCATCGCGCCGCAGCCGCTGACCGAATATGCGCCATTGTTCTGCGAACCCGGCGGGGCGGGCCTGCGCAGCCAGTTCGACATGAAGGACATCGAGAGCATCGGCCTGGTCAAGTTCGACTTTCTCGGCCTCAAGACGCTGACCATCATCCAGACCGCGATCGACACCATCGCCGCCAGCCGAGGCCGGCCGATCGACGTGCTCAAGCTGCCGCTGGACGACGCCCGCACCTACGCGCTGTACGCCAGTGGCGACACCGGTGCGGTGTTCCAGATGGAATCCCCGGGCATGCAGCGCGCTTCGCGCGATCTCAAGCCGGATACCTTCGAGGACATCATCGCGCTGGTGTCGCTCTACCGGCCGGGTCCTATGGAGCTGATCCCGGAGTACTGCGCACGCAAGCGTGGCGACGCGCCGGTGACCTATCTGCACCCGGACATGGAGTCGGTGCTCAGCCCCACCTACGGCATCTTCGTCTATCAGGAACAGGTGATGCAGATGTCGCAGCGCCTGGCCGGCTACACGCTGGGCGGCGCCGACCTGCTGCGCCGCGCCATGGGCAAGAAGATCAAGTCGGAGATGGACAAGCAGCGCAGCGTGTTCGTTGATGGCGCCAAGGCGCGCGGGGTGGAGGACGCCACCGCCACCGCGGTGTTCGACCTGATGGAAAAATTTGCCAACTACGGCTTCAACAAGAGCCACGCGGCGGCCTACGCGCTGGTCAGCTACCAGACCGCATGGCTCAAGGCCCACTATCCGGCCGAGTTCATGGCCTCGGTGATGAGCTGCGACATGGACCACACCGATACCGTGGTGGCGATGCTGGCCGAGTGCCGGCGCATGAAACTCAAGGTGCATTCACCGGACATCAATCGCGGGCATCACCGCTTCACCGTGATCCGTGACGGTGAGGGCCCGGGCGAAATCGTCTACGGCCTGGGGGCTATCAAGGGGGTGGGCGAAAGTGCACTGGCGGGGGCCATCGCCGACCGCGAGGCGCACGGACGCTTTGTCGACCTTTTCGATTTCTGCCGTCGCATCGACCTGCGCAAGACCAACAAGCGTGTGCTCGAAGCCCTGGTGCACTCGGGCGCACTGGACGGTTTCGGACTCAACCGTGCCTCGCTGCTGGCCACCCTGCCGGCCGCCCTGGCAGTGGCCGAGGCCGCCCTGCACAGCGCCGATACCGGACAGAACGATCTGTTCGGGATGGGCGACAGCGTCGATCCGGCGTCAGCGGCCGGCGTGCAGGCCCAAAGCGTTGCCGAACTGCCGCAACGACAGCGTCTGGAGCTGGAGCGTCAGACCCTCGGCTACTACGCATCCGGGCATCCGATCGAAGCTTATGCCGGGGTCATCGACGCGGTCTGCAGTGGTCGCCTTGCCGAGCTGATTGCCCTGCACGCGCAGCCGGCGCCGATCATCGGCGGCGACGGCCGGCCGGCCTGGCAGCCGCGCGCCAAGGTCCTGTTCGGTGCCTGGGTCACCGAATTGCGATTCTTCAAGGGCCGCAGCGATACCGAGGGTCGCGCAGGACGCGCAAGCTACAAGGTGACCCTCGACGATCAGGGCACGCAGATCGCCTGCTGGATCGACATCGAGCCCTACCAGCGGTGTCAGGACCTGCTCAAGCCTGATCACCTGGTGTTCGTCGCCGCCGAACTGGGCCTGTCGCCCGGCGGCGAGGGACGCGAGTCCGAACCCCGGCTCTACGCGCCCGAGTTTCTGGGTCTGGACGCCATCTACCGTCAGTACCTGTTGCGCATGAGCCTGCACTGGCGACGGTCGGCGGCGGACGTGGCGCCATTGCGCCGCCTGCTCGAACCGTTGCGTCAGGACGACGGCGCCAGCCTGTGCATTCACCTGCACGGCGCCGGCGGCAGCGCGGTGCTGGACGTCGACCCCCAATGGCGCATTCGCCTGGACGAGGCGGCGGTCGCGGGCCTGCAGCAGTTTCTGGGCCCCGACTGCGTAGAATTGGAGTTCCGGCGCTATCAGGCACCGGTCAGCGAACGCCGCGGCGCGCGCAGCTTCGTGCCCAGTTATGACGATGAATGACGGCCCCCCTACATGAACCTCAACTACCTCGACTTCGAACAACCCATCGCCGATCTTCAGCAGAAGATCGAGGAACTGCGATACGCCACCGCCGGCAGCGAGGTGAACCTGACCGAGGAGATCTCGCGCCTCGAAGCCAAGAGCCGCGAGCTGACCAAGCAGATTTTCAGCCATCTCGATGCATGGCAGGTGGCGCAACTGGCGCGCCATCCACAGCGGCCCTACGCAATGGATTACATCAAGGCGCTGTTCTCGGACTTCGAGGAGCTGCATGGCGACCGGCATTACAAGGACGACCCGTCGATCATCGGTGGCCTAGGGCGTCTGGACGGCCGCGCGGTGATGGTCATCGGCCAGCAGAAGGGTCGCGATGCCAAGGAGCGCGTGCTGCGCAATTTCGGCATGCCGATGCCCGAGGGCTACCGCAAGGCGCTGCGCCTGATGAAGATGGCCGAGCGCTTCAACCTGCCGATCCTGACCTTCATCGACACCCCGGGTGCCTATCCGGGCATCAGCGCCGAGGAACGCAACCAGTCCGAGGCCATTGCGCGGAATCTGTTCGAGCTGGCGCGGCTGCGCACGCCCGTGATCGCGACCGTCATCGGCGAGGGCGGCTCGGGTGGCGCACTGGCCATCGGCGTGGCCGACCACCTGATGATTGCGCAGTACGGAATCTACTCGGTGATCTCGCCCGAGGGCTGCGCGTCGATCCTGTTCAAGTCGGCGTCGCGTGCCAAGGAAGCAGCCGAGGCGATGAAGATCACCTCGCGCGATCTGTTCGAGCACAAGCTGGTCGACGAAATCATTCCCGAGCCCCTGGGGGGTGCGCACCGGGACGTGGTCGGCATGATGACTGCGGTCAAGCAGCGTCTGGTGGTCAACCTGGAGCGCGTGCGGCGCACGCCGGTCCAGCAGTTGCTGAGCACGCGCTACGAGCGGCTGATGAGCTACGGCGCCTTCGAGATCCGTCACTGAGCCTGCGCTGATGGTTGCGGCGCGATCCCGAATCACGCTCGCGCCACCGGGCTCGGCCCTGTCCCTGACCTGGCCCGAACCGGCCCGCGTCGCACCCCTGGCGCTGGCCTACAGCGGCGGCCTGGATTCCACGGTCCTGTTGCACCTGATGTGCGCGGCCGCCCCGGGACGCCTGCGTGCGCTGCACGTCCACCACGGCCTGCAGGCGGCAGCCGACGACTGGGCCGCGCATTGCGTGGAGATCGGCCGGACGCTGGGGGTCGAAGTCGAGGTCCTGCGGGTTCAGGTGTGCAAGGACGGCCGTGGTCCCGAGGCCGCGGCCCGCGACGCACGCTACCGCGCGCTGCGCGCTGCGCTGAGCGCGGGCGAGGTGCTGGTGACCGCGCAGCACCTGCACGACCAGGCCGAAACCCTGTTGCTGAACCTGTTCCGCGGCAGCGGCCTGCGCGGCCTGGCCGGCATGCAGCAATGGTCTGCATTTGCCCCGGGCTTTCTGTGGCGCCCGTTGCTGCAAACGCCGCGGCCACAGTTGCGGGCCCACGCCGTCGGGCACGACCTGCGTTGGATCGAGGACCCCCACAACGACGATCCGCGCTTCTCACGCAGCCGCCTGCGCACCCGACTTTGGCCACTGCTGGAATCTCACTGGCCGAACCTGGCGCAGATGCTGGGTCGCAGCGCGGACAATATGGCGGAGGCCGGTGCCGTGCTCGACGAAGTGATGGCGGCCGACGTGCAGGCCCTGCGTGTGCCCGAAGACCGGGCGGCGCTGTCGGTGTCGGCGCTGCGGGCGCTGAGCCCGGCCCGCCGGCATCTGGCCCTGCGCGCCTGGATTGCCGGGCAGACGTTGCCGGCGCCCTTTCGCGACAGCCTGTGTCGTATCGACACCGAACTGTTGGATGCCGCGGCCGACCGTGCGCCGCGGGTGGCCTGGCCCGGCGCCGAGGTGCGCCGATATCGTGATCGGGTCTACGCAATGGCGCCGCTGCCGGCGGCCGTCGACTTCGACCTGTGCTGGGACGGCAACGCAACGCTGGCACTGCCTGCCGGCGCGGGCTGGTTGCGGCCGGGCGTCGGTCCCGCCGTTGCGGGCCGCGTACGTCGTCCGCGCCCCGGCGAGCGCTTTCGTCCTCAGGGCGCCGCTCGCGCCAGCCGACTCAAGGCGCTCTACCAGGCCAGAGGGGTGCCGACCTGGATCCGTGAGCGTGCACCGCTGCTGGAACGGGACGGCGAGGCAATATGGATCGGCGGTCTGGGGCTCGCCCAGGGCCGGGAAGAGGCGTCTCCGCTGTGGGCATGTGGGCTACCCGGCTGGGGGTAGCGGCCCGCCCTGGGCGGCGGCAGGATCAGCATGGCGTACGCGTGCCATGCGCAGCCGCAAACCGGAGCCCGAACCGGACCCGCCTGAGTTGAAGTTGGACTGTGTCCGGCTGGCGGGTATGGTAACGGGCGACGCGCAGGCCCATCGCAGGCCGTCCCAGATCAATAAAACCGCAAACATGGAGGAGCATCTCATGCTGGGTCAGATGATGGATATGCCGCTGTCGATTTCTTCCCTGATCGTTCACGCGGACCGCTATCACGGCGATGCCGAGATCGTCTCGCGCGTGATCGAAGGCACCTCTGCCGATAACGGCGGCAGCATCCAGGGTGGCATCCACCGCTACACCTATCACGAGGCCCACCTGCGGGCGCGCAAGCTCGCCAACGTGCTCCAGGCCCAGGGCATCGGATTTGGCGACCGGGTCGCCACGCTGGCCTGGAACGGCTATCGCCACTTCGAGCTTTACTACGCCATCTCCGGCATGGGCGCGGTGATGCACACCATCAACCCGCGCCTGCATCCCGAGCAGGTGGCTTGGATCGCCAACCATGCCGAGGACAAGGTGCTGTTCTTCGACAACACCTTCGCCCCGGTGGTGGAAAAGATCGCGGCCCATTGCCCCGGGGTCAGGGCCTGGGTGGCGATGACCGATCGCAAGCACCTGCCACAGATCAAGGTCGACAACCTGCTGTGCTACGAGGATCTGGTCGAAGCTGCCTCCAGCGAATTCGAATGGCCCGAGTTCGACGAACGCTCCGCCGCCTGCCTGTGCTACACCTCGGGCACCACCGGAAATCCCAAGGGCGTGCTGTATTCGCACCGCTCGACGCTGCTGCACGCCATGGCCAGCATCCAGCCGGACGTGTTCAATCTTTCCAACCGCGAGGTGGTGCTGCCGGTGGTGCCGATGTTCCACGTCAACGCCTGGGGCATTGCCTATACCGGCCCGATGGTGGGCGCCAAGCTGGTGTTTCCCGGTGCCGGCCTGGACGGCGCCAGCCTGGTGGATCTGTTCGAGCGCGAAAGGGTCACCGTGAGTGCCGGGGTGCCCACCGTGTGGCTGGGCGTTCTGCAGCACCTTCAGGCCGGCAAGATCCGGCTGTCGACTGTCAAGCGAATGATCTGCGGTGGCTCGGCCGTGCCGCCGGCGCTGACCCGTGCCTACATGGAAGAGCAGGGCATCAGGATTCACCAGGCATGGGGCATGACCGAGATGTCGCCGCTGGGCACGTTCAACACGCTCAAGGCCAAGCACGAGCCGCTGTCGGACGAAGACAAGTTCAGGATCCAGACCTGCCAGGGCCGCGCGATCTACGGCGTGGAGCTGAAGATCATCGACGCCGACGGCAAGGAACTGCCGCGCGACGGCAAGACCTCGGGCGACCTGCTGGTGCGCGGGCCGTGGATCATCGACAGCTACTACCAGCTCGACCAGAGCCCGCTGGTGGACGGCTGGTTCCCCACCGGCGATGTCGGCATCCTGGACCCCGACGGCTATCTGACCATCACCGACCGCTCCAAGGATGTCATCAAGTCCGGCGGCGAATGGATCAGTTCGATCGACTTGGAAAACACCGCCATGGCGCATCCGGCGGTGGCCATGGCCGCGGTGATCGGTGTGGCCCATCCGAAGTGGGACGAACGTCCGCTGCTGGTGGTGGTCCGCAAGCCGGGCCAGGACGTCAGCGCCGCCGAACTGCTCAAGTTCTACGAGGGCAAGATCGCCAAGTGGTGGACGCCGGACGACGTGCAGTTCATCGACGCGCTGCCTTTGGGCGCCACCGGCAAGGTGCAGAAGAACAAGTTGCGCGAGCACTTCAAGGATTACACGCTGCCCACCGCCTGAGCTTGGCCTGAGCTTGGCCCGGAGCAGCGGCATGCCGGAGCGCGCCGCGGCAGCATCGGGTGCCTGCGGATCGCCGCCTGCGGCATGCTGTAGGCGCATTGCGCGCATCACTCGCTGGCGGAGCCGGAGCCCTGGAATCCACGCGCCAACCCGTCGATCAGTCCGGCGCCGATGGCCACGGCGCGGACAGTGGCTGGCAGGATCCGCGTCTGCTGGCGGCGGTGCTGGCAACCGCCGTCCTGGCGGTGCACACGCTGCCGCGGCTGCCTTCGCTGAGCGTCCTGTTGTTGCTGGGTCTGCCGCTGCTGTGGCCGTGGCGGGCACGCGCGCTGTGGGGCGCTGCACTGCTCGGCCTGCTGGTCTCGGTGTGGAACGGGCAGCGCTATCTGGATGATCGCTGGCCGGCGGACCGCCACGGCCAGGCGCGGACCGTGAGCGGGCATGTGGTCAGCCTGCCGGAACGCGCCGCCGGGCTGTCCGCCGATGCTCAGGGTGCGCTGCGATTCGAGTTCCGGCCACTGGATCCGGCGCTGCCGCAACGGATCCGCGCGTCCTGGTATCGCGATGCCCAGCCGCTGCGAGGCGGCGAATGCTGGACCCTGGACCTGCGCCTGCGCGCGCCGCGCGGATCGCTCAATCCAGGAGCCTTCGACTACGAAGCCTGGCTTTATCGTCGAGGCGTGAGTGCCGCCGCCACGGTGCGCGACGGCCGGCGCTGCGACGTCCGGCGCTGGCATCCGATCCTGCATCTGCGCCAGGGGCTGACCGACCGATTCGACCGGTGGCTCGCGGACCACCCCGGCCGCGCCATGATCGCGGCGCTGAGCATCGGTGACACCTCCGGCTTCAGCGATCACGACTGGGAGGTGTTCCGTAAAACCGGCACTACCCATCTGGTGGCCATCTCCGGCTTCAACGTTGCCATCCTGGCCGGCTTCGCATTCCTGCTGATCCGCTGGACCTGGCCGGCTTCGACCCGGCTGGCGGCGTCCCTGCCGGCGCACAAGGCCGCCATGATCGGAGCTGCACTGACCGGCATGGCCTATGGCCTGCTGGCGGGCTGGGAGTCGCCGGCGCAACGCGCGGCGCTGATGCTGGCCCTGCTGCTGTGCGCCGCGCTGCCGGACCGTCATGGCGCGCCCAGCCGCGTGCTGGCACTGACGCTGGCGCTGATGCTGCTGGCCAGTCCGGCGGCCGTGCTCAGCCCGGGACTGTGGCTGTCCTTCGGTGCGGTCGCTGCGATCTTCTACGCTGCCGGCGGGCGACTGGGTCTGCCGCCGGCGTGGCGCACCGCAGTGCGCCTGCAGTTGATGCTGAGCCTGACCCTGGCTCCGCTGACGCTTTACTTCTTTCAGGGTGCGGCGTGGCTGGGCTTGCCCGCCAACCTGATCGCGGTGCCGCTCATGACGGTGCTGACGCCACTGGTGATCGCTGCCATCGGCCTGGCGCTGATCCTGCCGGGACCGGGCGTGATGGCACTGACCGGAGTTGCGCAGGGGCTGGTCTGGGTCCAGCAGGGTCTGGGCTGGGTGGCCGAGCACGCACCCGCGGCGTGGATTCCCGCCAGCCCACCGGCCGCTGCCCTGGCGCTGGCGCTGTTCGGGGCCTTGCTGCTCTTTGCGCCGCGCGGACTGCCGGTCCGGCCGCTCGCGCTGCTGTGCCTGCTGCCGCTGTTGTGGCCGCCACGGACGGAGGTGCCACCGCCGCTGCAGGTCACGGCGCTGGACGTCGGCCAGGGTCTGTCGGTGCTGCTGCGCACGCCGGGCCATGCGCTGCTGTACGACGCCGGGCCGGCGTTTCCGGGCGGTTTCGACGCCGGCGAGTCGGTGGTCGCGCCCCATGTCCTGAGCCAGGGCCTGCGCGGAGTCGACGGCCTGATGCTGTCGCACGGTGATCGCGACCACGCCGGCGGGATCCCATCGGTGCTTGGGCATCTGCGGGTGGCCCGGCAGTGGGGCACGCCCGGGCAACCGCCCTGGGTCGATGGGCAGCGCTGGACGTGGGATGGTGACCAGTTCGAGGTGCTGCACCCCGGCCGGGCCGATCGTTCGGACAACGAGCGATCCTGCGTGCTGC
>JAJFJX010000367.1 GCA_021773655.1 Panacagrimonas sp. | reverse complement strand
GCGCCGCGACGCTGGCGTCGATGGCGTCGTTCCAGATGCCCTGGCGCAGGCGGGACAGGTTGATCTCGTGGGCGCGGATGGCCTTTTCCTCGAACGGGAATGCCTGTTCTTCGAGCAGGATGGCGTACTGCTCCAGCGCATCACCCTGCAGTTGCGTCGGGCGTTCGGACTGCATCAGTGCGCGACCGAAGTCGGCGTAGACCGATGCCAGTTCGTAGGTCGCGGCACTGGTGATCTCGGCGTAGCCATGGGCCGCGGCCCGTTCGAGCGTGCCGACCGCGGCCTCGATGGCGGCCTTGCGACGGGCCAGGCTGAGCTCCAGCGGTGCCTGCAGCGGCACACGTGCGGCATCGGCCGCTTGCAGCCGACCCAGGTCCAGGCTGGCCCTTGCGATCCGGCGGCGGGTGTCTTCGGAGTGCGCGCCCGGGCCGCTGTCGGCCTGCACGATCTGCTGCAGCCAGTAGCGATGCGCGGCGGCGTCACGCTGCTCGCTCAGGCTCAGCTCGGCCAGGTGCAGGCGTGCGAGCATCGCCGCTTCCAGAGGTTGCGGATAGCGCCTCAAGTAAGCCTGGTAGGCCTGCAGGGTCTGGGCACCCAGTCCTGCCTGCTGGTAGAGACCGGCGGCGCTCCAGGCGGCGAGGCGACGGATCTCCGGGGCCTCGCCGTCGCGCAGGGCGATGCGCTGATAGACCGCCGCGGCCTGCGCCGGGCGCGCGGAGTTCTCGTAGGCCAGGGCCAGCTTCTTGTCGGCGTCCGGCAGCAGGTGATGGTTGAGGTGGTCGCGTCGGAACTGCTCTAGCGAGGCGGCGGCACGCGGCCAGTCTTCCAGTTCCAGGCGCACCATGGCGGCGTCGTAGTCGGCCGAGGCGCGCAGGCTGGAGGTCGGCGCACGGCGGGCGACACGTTCGAAGTGTTCGGCCGCCTGTTCGAGTTCGCCGGCCTGTCGCGCGGTTTCACCCTGCTTGTAGACGCTGGCGGCCAGTTGCTCGACGACCCGCGCGCGCGGACCCGGCGAGATGCCCCGAATCTGCATCAGTTCGACGTAGGCGCGTTCGGCCTCGGCGTACTGGCCACGGGCGAAACGGGCATCGGCAATCAGGTTCAGGCCGTCGCGCCGCAGGTCGGGTGAAGGATCGGCGTCGAGCGCGAGGCCGGCGGTGGCTACCGCCAGATCCAGTTCGCCGAGCGCGAACCGGTCTTCTGCGGCGGCCATCAGCACCCGGCCACGCTGCGGGTGATCGGGGAAGGCTTCGGCCAGCCTCAGGCCGGAGGCGATGGCCTTGCGCTGCGCCGTTTCGCGGGTCGGGCCCTGCGTGTCACGCACTTGTCGCTGCCAGGTCTGCACCGCCGCCAGCGCCGCCGCCGGTGCCTGGCCATGGGTCGGCAGGACATAGGCGGTGTGTTCGTACTGCAGGGCCGCCTCGTCGATGCGCCCGCCTTCGAGCAGCGCGTCGGCCAGCAGCAGGCTGGTCGCCGGCGTGGCCGGATCTTCGGGGAAGCGGTCCAGGGTCTTGCGGTACCACTGCGCCGCGCGCAGATAGCCATCGCGCCGGGCGGCGGGATCGTGGGTGTTCTGGGCGTTGGCCTGGTGATGGCGGCCCAGGGCATCGTGATGTCGACGCACTTCGGCCAGCACTGCCGGGTCGGGATCGTGGTGGGTCCAGTACGCGCTGCCCGGCGCGTAGCGTTCGGCGTACCCGGCCCGGGCGTCCAGCGCCAGCTCGCCAAAGCCCCCCTGGTGATAGGCGGTGATGGCGCGCGCCTGAAAGTCCGGCGCGCGGCGATGGTCGGGCTGCTGACCGATGAGGGCCAGGTAGGCGCCGGCGGCTTCGGTGTAGCGCTCCTGTTCGAGCAGGGTGTCGCCCAGGCGGGCGAACAGCATGGCGCGCATGCGGCGGACACCGTCATCGGCGGGGTGGGCGGCCAGGTAAGCGCTCAGGGCTTCGCCGCCGCCCAGCGCGGCGAACGACAGTGCCGCCACGCGCAGCGACTCGGCGGCGCGGTCTGACCGCGCAGGCTCGACGGTCGCCAGCGCGGCCTGCGCGTCGTCCAGCTCGCCGGCCGGAAGGTCGCGGTCCAGGATCGACAGAAACACCCGGGCGGCACCTTCGAACTGCGATTGCTGGTAGAGCGTCCAGCCGTACTTGTACTGCGCCAGGTCGTGGTAGCGCGTGTCGGGGCCCAGCGCCAGCACGCCGGCGTAGGCGCCTTCGGCTTCGCGATGGCGCTTGCGCACGAACAGCATCTCGCCGGCGCGAAAACCGCCGTCTGCGGCGCGTTCGGATTGCGGATGCCGCTGCGCCAACTGCAGCAGGGCCTGGATGGCGGGCTCGTCCTCACGCAGCAGTTCGTGAGCGCGCGCGAGCTGATAGAGCGCGCGATCGTTGTGCGATGCGTCCGGGTGCTCCTGCAGCAGCCGGTGGTAATCGGCAATGGCGCGGCGTACGTCGCTGACGTGGAAACCATGGCCGCTGGCGTGGTCCTGATCGGCCAGTTGCACCCGCAGGTCGGAGGCGCGGCGCAGTGCCTCGGCGCGCGCGCGGGGTTCGATGGCCGCCGGGTCCAGCCTCAGAAGCAGGTCGTACTGGGCGATGGCGCTGCGCGCATCGCCCTGCACGTGGTCGCCGACTTCCAGGCGCAGGATGCTGGGCGTCTGCACGCGAAACCAGCCCTTGGAGGTCAGCCCGTTGCTCTCGGCGACCTGGCCGACCGTGTTCGGTGCGTTGCGCGCGGCCAGCACGGGCAGGGCCAGCACCAGCATCAGGGCGCCGGGCGCTATCCGTCGCGCGAGGGCGTTGTTGCGGTCGACGTACATGCCGGCAGTCGTGTCGGTGTTCATGAGGCGGGCTCCGGTTCCGGCTCGCGCCTGATCTCGACTTCCGGCTCCAGGCCGTGGTCGAAGTGACGCGCCAGGGCCAGGCGCGCCTCGCCCAGATAGCGCTGCGTGCGCAGGCGCCAGTCCTGCAACAGGTTCAGCGCGACGCGGTCGAGTTCGTTGCGCGCTGCCTGTTCGGAGGCGCCCAGGGACTGCAGCGCCTGGGCGATGCCCGCAGTCGGCGCGCCGCCTGCGCCACCGCCTGCGCTCATGTCGTGCGGCGTGGCGACGGCCAGGGCCTGCAGGCGCTGCCGGCAGTCCAGTAACTGGTCGTGCAGCAGTCGCGGGCTGCGATAGCGATCCAGCGCAAGGACGAACTGCGGCTCACGCAGCAGATGTCCCAGGTAGGCCTTGTCGTCGTCGTAGGGCAGGTCGGCCAGCCACGGCCGCCATCCGCTGGCGGTGTCGTTCTGGCCGGCGGCGACGAGGTCGGCCAGAACGCCGCTGCGGACCTGAGCGGCCGCCTGGTCGAGCAGGTTCTGCGCGCGTTCGAGTTGGCCGGCGGCACGCTCGTAATAGGTGTAGGCCTGGGTGCCGGTGTCCAGTTCGTGCAGTGCCCAGGCCAGTGCCAGTGCGCCTTCCTGCGCCGCCGGGTCCAGTGGATCGCGGCCGATGAGTTCGATCCATGGCACCAGCGCGCGCTTCAGAGCCTCGCGCCGGTCCTCGTCGCGACGCTGGCCGGGGGCGTGGGCAGCGGTGACGAATGCGGGCTGATCGGCGGGCTGATCGGCGGGCAGGCCGGCGTTGCCGCCGGGGGTCGCTGCAGCGTGCGCGCCGGTCTGCAGGAACGACCAGCCGAAGCCCAGCAGCCCGGGATTTCCGTACGGCCCCGGGCTTCGAACGCGCGACAGCCAGTTGCGTGCGCCCTTGCCGTCGCCCTGGCGCAGGAGGTGGTAGCCCAGCGCCAGATTGGCGTGGTCGCGGCGCATCCATGCAGCCTCGGAGTCGGCTTCGATCCCGGCCAGCGACTGCAGGGGCACCGGGTTGCCCCGACCCAGCGCCTGCAGGGCGACATCGAGGGCTTCCACCGCGGCCTGGTCGTCGGCCATCCGCTGTGTGGGGTCGGCCAGCTCGCGCACGCTGGCGGCCGCAATGGCGTTGGCCTGCGCAGCCCATGCCGCGCCGGGCGCGCGTTCCAGCGCGTGGCGCAGCAGGCGGGCGGCGTGATACGGGCGGCGGGCCTGGCGCCAGAACTGCCCGGCGCGCAGCCATGGGGGGCCGGCGGTGATCGCGGTGGGTGTCTCCGGTCCGGCATCGGTCCACCTCTGCTGCAGGATTTGACTGCGCCCGAAGCCGCGCCGTGCCAGAGACAGTTCAAGACTGTCGCCGCTGCTGCCGGGGCGAGTCTCGAACCTCTGGTCGATGCGATGGACGATCTGCGCGTCGTTGCGGGTGGGCTCCAGGACCCGCGCGTACAACTCCACCTGCAGCCGGTGCGTGCCGGCCGACAGGGCGCCGTTCCAGGCCGGGTGCAGGCCGCCGG
This sequence comes from Panacagrimonas sp., assembly GCA_021773655.1. GTDB lineage: Bacteria > Pseudomonadota > Gammaproteobacteria > Nevskiales > Nevskiaceae > Panacagrimonas. The sequence continues at coordinate 1,323 of JAJFJX010000367.1, read as the reverse complement.
CGGCCAGTGCCTGCCACTCGGCGGCGGCGTATTCGTAGGCCACCGGGGCAAGCTGATCGATGCGAACGGTGATGCGGCGCAGGCGCAGCTCATTGTGCTGGCTGCCGATGAAAATCGTGAAATCGGCGGTTTGCGCGGGGGCGACGGCACGCTCCAGCGCACTCAGGCGCTGGTCCAGGGACAGGACCCGCTCCACCATCGCCACCGGGACCGCGGCCATGACACCCAGGGGGACGCCCAGGCCGGTCAGCAGTGCGAGCAGCCGCAGCAGACGGGACGGGAGGAAGGTCGTGAAGCGCATCGGACGGCCGGTCGGGGCGGCTCCCGGGCTGCGATCGGCGCTGTGCCGATGCGGGCGTGGAACTGCCGTGGGGCGGACGACGGTGGCCGCGAAAGGGGTCTGCGATGACGTGGCACAGACCGAGCAAAGCTCGTGCCACGGTCGGGTTCAGGGATCGGGTTCAGTCGCGCACCGCCGCCATCGCGGCGGCGGGCAGCCAGCCACGTTCGGTCAGATACGCCGCCGGGTCGTCCGGGTCCAGGCCGGCGCCGGAGTAGAAACGGGATTCGACGGTGGCGCCGTCCAGGCCCAGCGCCACCCGGCCGTTGCCTTCGCACACGGCATCGACGGCCGGCAACGGCAGCTTGAGCGCCGCCGCCGCGTCGGCGAACGCGCGGCTGTCACAGACCTGTGCCGACAGGGTTGCCATCGGCACCGCCTTGCTCCACTGGCGCCAGCGCAGCATCTGCAGGGCGCACCACATCATCTGCGAACGTCGTGGATAGGCGTTCAGACCCTCGGCGAACCGCGGCGGGCTCCTGGCTTCGGGGCCCTGCAGGGCGCTTTCGATCCAGGCTTCGGGGACCGCCAGCACCTTGCGCCGGATCAGCAGTCCGGCCAATTCGCGGGTGACGTCGCGCGTGTTCAGGTCGCGCAGCGCCAGCATCACGGCAACGATCAACGCGCGATGCGTCTGCGGGTTGCGTTCGGCCCATTCGCGGGTGACGCCGAGCACCTTGTCGGCACCGCCGTCCCAGATCGCGTGCGTCGGCGTGACGATGACTCCGAGATTGCCGCGCACCGCCGCGGTATTCCAGGGCTCGCCGACACAGAAGCCGTCCACCGCACCACTTTCGAGCAGGCGCACCATCTGCGGGGGCGGCGCGACCCGGAATTCGATATTGGGCTCGTTCTCGTCGATGTCACCCAGCGCCAGCCAGTCGCGCAGCAGGTAGTGGTGCATGGAGAAGGCAAAGACATGCGCCAGGCGCAGGCGTTTTCCGCCGTGCACGTAGCGGGCCACCGCCAGGGCGCTGTCCTGC